>NZ_JABXXP010000756.1 GCF_013376155.1 Nguyenibacter vanlangensis | reverse complement strand
AGGTCCGTCCGACCACCGCGCGCGCCTGCTCGGGCGTCACGTCGCCGGCCACCACGATCGTGGTCAGGTCGGGGCGATAGGCCGCCTGGTAGAAACCCCGCACATCGGCCAGGCGCAGCCCCATGACATGGCGCGGGTCGGGCTGGCGCAGGCTCGGGTCGTCCGCGGGCGACACCGCCAGCTTCACCGCCCGGCCGAACAGGTAATCCGGCGTCTGCAACAGCCCGGCATAGGATTGCGCGGTCTGCATCCGCACCACCTGGAAGGCCCGCTCGGGAAAGGCCGGATGCAGCTCGTTATCCGCCAGCAACTGCATGCCGCGTTCGAAATCCGGGCTCAGCACCGCCAGGCTGAAGCCGGGGCCGGCGCTTTCGGTCGCCGCGATATCGTCCAGCGCCTTCTGGAAGGCCAGCCGGTCCAGCGATTGCGTGCCATAGCCGAACAGGTCGTCGGTAATCGCCGCCACCCCCTTCTGGCCTTTCGGCTCCTGCATGTCGGCATCCTGCCGCACCTGGCCATAAACCTGCACCGTGTGGCTGACATGCGCCGGATGGACGATCAGCCGCAGCCCGTTGGGATAGGTGAACACGCTGGGTACGCCCACCGGCGGCGGCAGGGTCAGCGTCGCCAGCGCCGCATGCGCCCAGTCCGGCAACGTCACCGGATGGTCGGGAACGGCGGCGAAGGATTCCGATCCGCCGAAACCCTTGCCGGCGATCGGCTTGCCCGAATCCTCGGGGGTCAGCAGGGCGGTGACGGCACGGTCGGGGTCCAGGATCCGCCGCGCAAGGCGGTCGACGTCGTCCACCGTCACGCGCCGCAGCGCCGCCCCCAGCGCGTCGGGCGACTCCAGCCCCATCACCGCCAGCGCCTCGGACCAGGTCTCGGCCAGACCGCTGATGCTGTTGGCCGAGAAGCCCAGTTGCGCCAGTTCCTTGCGCCGCGCGGCCTCGACCAGTTCGGGCGGGACGCCCTTCCGGCGGATCTCGGCCAGGATCGCGTTCACCTCGGCCAGCAGCGGGGCGGGGTCCGTCGCCTTCGGATAGGCCGCGACCGCGATCCCCATCCCGGCCTCCGCCTTCGGCGCATATTCGAACCCGGCAAACAGCGCCTTGCCCGCCGGCACCAGGCCGTACAGCGCGCCGCGCTGGCTGCTCAGCACGTCGGACAGGATCTGCGCCGCGGCATAATCGGCGGCGGTCGCGCCGGGCATGCGCCACGCCACGGTCAGCAGCCCCACCGGATAATCGGTCGGGAAATGCAGGGTCTGCGCCGTCACCGGCCCGGGCCGCACCGG
>NZ_JABXXP010000755.1 GCF_013376155.1 Nguyenibacter vanlangensis | reverse complement strand
TGATCGTCCAAGGCCCGCCCGTCGGCGTCTCCGACTGTCCGAGGCGCCATCCATCGGGTCCGGCGGACCAGCGCTGGGGGCGGATTTGGGCGGCGTTTCGCGCCGGTCGACATCTCCGCCGCGGACATGTCCCCCAAACGGGCATCGGCCCCCGATCGGAATCAGGACCGGGATCGGGATCAGGACGCACCGTCCCGCGACGGCCAGTTCCGCATCCCCGAATACAATGTGGCGCCACAGGCGGGCCCCGGCGCCATGCCCGCCCATATCGCGACCGAGGACGGCCCCCAGCCGACCGACCATTGGTCGCTGCCGCGCCGCTTCCTCAGCGCCCACACCGACAATCCCGAGGCGCTGGTGGTGCTGCGGGTCGCCGGCGACAGCATGGAGCCCGACTACCAGGCCGGCGAACGCGTGCTGGTCGATACCGCGCACCGCACACCCTCGCCGCCCGGGGTCTACGTGCTGTGGGACGGGTTCGGGCTGGTGCTGAAGCGGCTGGAAATCGAATATGGCTCGGACGATCCCGTCACCGTGCGGATCATGAGCATCAATCCCGCCTACCCGATCTATACCCGCTCGCTGGACGAGGTCCATATCAACGGCCGCGTGGTCGGGAAATGGGTCTGGAAATGACCCCCCTGCTCTTGCCCCAACTCTTGCCATGATCCTGTCGCCAGACTGAACAGGCGGGGCCCGGAAACCGGAGATCCAGGAAGCCCCGATCCCATCAGGAGGAACCCGATGACCCTGCTCCGACCCGCCTGCCTGCTGCTGGCGCTGGCCACGCTCGCCGGCTGCGTCTATGAACGCCCGCCCTATCGCGGCTGGCATCACGGCTATTATAACGGCCATTATGGCTGGTACGACGAACGCGGCGGCTGGCGCGGCGATTATCGTTATCGCTGACCCATCCATCCTTTGAACCGAGAATCCCGGCCCAGTCCAGCCGCCGGGATTCTCCACCCGGTTGCTCCTTCATGCCCATTGCGATCCTGCCCGGCCTCACGCTGCCCGATTCCGAGGTCACGGTCAGCTATATCCTCGCCTCGGGACCGGGCGGGCAGAACGTGAACAAGGTCGCCACCGCCGCCCAGCTCCGGTTCGACGCCGCCCGCTCGGCGGCGCTGCCCGAACGCGTCCGCACCCGCCTGCTCGAACTGGCCGGCAGCCGCGCGACCCAGGACGGCGTCATCGTCATCACCGCCCGGCGCTTCCGTACCCAGTTGCGCAACCGGCAGGACGCGATCGAGCGTCTGGCCGAACTGATCCGCCAGGCCGCCCACCGCCCCGCTTTC
>NZ_JABXXP010000754.1 GCF_013376155.1 Nguyenibacter vanlangensis | reverse complement strand
CAGGCGCGGACGGGTCGCGCCGCCTTCATGCCCCGGTGAAACGCAGGTCGAGATCGCGCACGATCTCAAGCGCCTGCGCATCCTGTGCGGGCGGCAGCGGCAGGCGCGGCGGGCGGGGCATCCCCACGTCGAGCCCCATATGCTTCAGCAGCGCCTTCGTGCCCGCGACATAGCCGCCGCCGCCCACGAAGCGGATCAGCGGCACGTGGCGCCGATAGATCTCGCGCGCCGCGCCGATATCGCGAAAACCGTCGCACAGTTCGAAGATCCGGCTCATGGCGCCTGGCGCGACGTTCGAGGCCACGGCGACCCACCCCACGGCGCCCTCCAGGAAGCTTTCGAAACCCATGATGCCGCCGAACACGGCCATCCGGTCGCCGCACAGGCGGATGATGTCCCGCACCCGCGTGACATCCATGGTGGATTCCTTGATCAGGCGGCAATTCTCGATCGCGCTCAGCCGCGCCACCAGCTCGGGCAGCAGATCCACGTTGGCGGTCGCCGGATTGTTGTAGAGCATGATCGGCAGGCCGATCGCATCCGAAACGCGGCGATAATGGACGAACAATTCGTCATCGGTCGGCGTCGAATAGAAGGGCGGGATGATCATCACGCCGTCCGCACCCAGCGCCTCGGCCTGGCGGCTGTAGCGGATGACGTCATCGGTATTCTCGGCGCCCGTTCCGACGAAAACCGGAACCCGCCCCCCGGCCTGCCCGATCACCGTTTCGGCCACCAGCGCGCGCTCGTCGTCGGTCAGGGACAGGAACTCGCCCGTCGAGCCCAGGGGGATCAGCCCGCGGATGCCCTGCGCGATCTGCCAGTCGGTGAAGCGCCGCAGCGCCGCCACGTCGACGCGCCCCTGCCCGTCGAAGGGCGTGATCATGACGGTGTACGTTCCTCGGAATTCCACGATATTTTCCTTTGCTGGGCTGGCGGCGCGGGCCGTCTAGCCATGGGCGTTCATGAAAGCGGCGATCAGGGGCTCGGCCGCGGCCTGCGGCCCGGCGCCGACGGCGCGGACCTGTCCCTCTTCCAGCAGCACGATGCGGTCGGACAGGGCGGCGACGGCGTCCATGCCGTGCGAGACCTGGATGATCGTCATGCCGCCACGCGCCAGGTCCCGCAGCAGGGCCGTCACCTCGGACACCAGGCGGGGATCGAGGGCCGACGTCGGTTCGTCCAGCAGCAGCAGGTGGGGCCGGGTCATAAGCGCGCGCGCGATCGCCACGCGCTGTTTCTGGCCGCCCGAAAGCCGCGACGGCAGGGTATCGGCCTTGTCCGCCAGGCCCAGCGTCCG
>NZ_JABXXP010000753.1 GCF_013376155.1 Nguyenibacter vanlangensis | reverse complement strand
GGCGGCACGGCGCCCGCCATCGTTCGCAACCGCCGCCGCCCCTGCCCGTCCAGGACCATGCCGTCCGGATCCGGCATCGCGGCCAGCAATCCACGCGTATAGGGATGGCGCGGCGCACGCAGCACGGAATCAATCGGACCGTCCTCGAGAATCCGTCCGGCATACAGCACCGCCACCCGATCGGCGATCGCCGCCGCCGAGCCGAAATCATGGGTGATGAACAACGTGCTGGTGCCGCTTTCGGCCGCCAGGTCGCGGATCAGCGCCAGGATACGCCCCCGCGTGCCGGCATCCAGCGCCGTCGTCGGCTCGTCGGCGATCAGCAGCGCCGGCTTCCCCGCCAGCGCCATCGCGATCATCACCCGCTGGCGCATCCCGCCCGACAGATGATGCGGATAGGCGCCGAGACACCGGTCGGGATCGGCGATGCCGGTGCGGGCCAGCAGCCCGACTGCCGCCTCCCGCCGTGTGCCGCCGCGCAGTTCGGGACGGTGCAGGGCCAGGCATTCGCCCAGCTGGGCACCGATGCGCATCGCGGGGTTCAGCGCGCTCATCGGTTCCTGGAAGATCATGGCGATCCGCCGGCCGCGATAGGCGCGCAGCGCGCGTTCGGACATCGCGGCCAGGTCGACGACACCATCCGCGCCGCCGAACAATATGCGGCCGCCGCTGACCCGTCCGCCGCGCAGCATCCCCATCACCGCCAGCGCCGCGACGCTCTTGCCCGAACCGGATTCTCCGACCAGGGCCAGGGTTTCGCCCCGTCCGATGGTGAACGACACGCCGTCCAGCACAGCGACCCCGCCGAACGCGACCCGCAATTCTTCCAGGGCCAGGACAGGCGCCGCCGTCACGCCCGGCGAGCCGCCTGCCCGCGCGGCATGGGCGTCCAGTCGAATTCCGTATCGAACGGGAAGGTCGGACGGTGCGTCCGCAGGCGCGTCAGGTGCGCGACGTCCTGGTTCACAACCCCGTCCGACAGCGCCATCAGGGCCGGCCGGGCCAGCGGCGCCAGTTCCGGCGACAGATAGCCGGACTTGACGACCAGGATGCGGATCGTCGCCAGGTCCAGCCCCAGTCGGCGGAAATCGGCGATCATGTGATAGGGGCGCCGCCGGGCCGACACCACGATCGTCAGGCCGCGATGCCGCAGGACGGCCTCGCGCTCACGCGGATCGGCATGGTCCGCCAGCCTGACCACGGCGCAATCGAGCGTCACCCGCCCGCCGGCGGGATCGAGCGTCGCACCGATCGCAAAACGCGTCTCCGCCCCTGTGCCGATCGCGAAGGCCCGTTCGCA
>NZ_JABXXP010000752.1 GCF_013376155.1 Nguyenibacter vanlangensis | reverse complement strand
GTGGCGCCGGGCGACGTGATCCTGGTCAAGGGCAGCCTCGGCAGCCGCATGCGCGACGTCATCGCCGTCCTCACCACCCCGGCCGGGGCGGATGTGGCCTGATGCTCTACGATCTCGTCCAGCACCACGCCGCGGCGCACATCACCATCCTCAACCTGTTCCGCTACATCACCTTCCGCGCGGGCGCCGCCTGCCTGACGGCGCTGGCGATCGCGCTGGTGCTGGGCAATCCGCTGATCGCGCAGCTCCGCCGCATCCAGCGCGAGGGCCAGCCGATCCGCGCCCTCGGCCCCGAACGCCATATCCTGGAAAAGGCCGGCACCCCCACCATGGGCGGGGTGCTGATCCTCGCCGCCCTGTTCGGCGCGACCCTGCTCTGGGCCGACCTCACCAACGGCTTCGTCTGGGCGGTGCTGCTGACCACGCTGGCCTTCGGCGCGGTCGGCTTCGCCGACGACTATCTCAAGCTGTCCCGGCGCAACACGGCGGGCGTGTCCAAGCGCACGCGGCTGGGCTGCGAATTCGCGGCCTCGCTGATCGGCGGCTACTGGCTGCAAAGCCTGATGCCCGCCGACCTCGCCAACCATCTGGCCTTCCCCTTCCTGAAGGAATGGCTGCTGCCGCTGGGCCTCGCCTTTCCGCTCTTCGCCATGATCACCATCTCCGGCTTCGGCAACGCGGTGAACTTCACCGACGGGCTGGACGGGCTGGCGATCGTGCCGGTCATCATCGCCGCCCTGGTCTTCGCTCTGATCGCCTACCTGGTCGGCAACCATGTCTTCGCCGACTACCTGCAACTGCACGCGGTGCCCGGCACCGGCGAACTCTGCGTGTTCTGCTCGGCGCTGGTCGGGGCGGGCCTGGGCTTTCTCTGGTTCAACGCCCCGCCGGCGGCCGTCTTCATGGGCGATACCGGCTCGCTGGCCCTGGGCGGCGCGCTGGGCGCGGTCGCGGTCGCGGTCAAGCACGAACTGGTGCTGTGCATCGTCGGCGGCCTGTTCGTGGCCGAAACCCTGTCGGTGATCATCCAGGTCTTCTGGTACCGCCGCACCGGCCGCCGCGTGTTCCTGATGGCGCCGCTCCACCACCATTTCGAAAAGAAAGGCTGGCAGGAACCCAAGATCGTGATCCGCTTCTGGATCGTCTCGATCGTTCTCGGCCTGTGCGGCCTGGCAACGCTGAAACTGCGATGACGATCCGTCCCGCCGATCCCGATATCCCGGGGCCCTTCCCCCCCGGCCTCTTCGCCGGCCACCGCTACGCGGTGCTGGGGCTCGGCCGCAACGGTGCGCCCGTCGTCCG
>NZ_JABXXP010000751.1 GCF_013376155.1 Nguyenibacter vanlangensis | reverse complement strand
GGCGGTGACGGCACGGCCCCAGACGCCGGCGCGCAGGCTGGGCAGGTCGGTCGTGCGCAGCGGGTTGCCGCGCAGGGCGCGGATTTCCTGTGCGGTGAAGGGAGGCGTGCCGGGCGGGGTGCTGGAACCGCCCAGGTCGAACAGCACGAAATTCATGACCTGCGCCATCAGCGCGTCGTCGCGGATCAGCGACATCGAGACGCCTGGGACGCGCAGCAGATAGGCCCTGCCTTCCTGCGTGCAGGTCAGCGTGCCGATCCGGTCGCGCAAGGTGGGGATGTAAGTCTGTCCGGACTGGCCTTCGATCCCGTGGCAGCCGCCGCATTTCATCAGATAGGTGCTGCGGGTCTGGTCCAGGGCCCGGGCCGGCTGGCCCGGAGGGAGAAGCCCGGCCAGCGCCAGCAGAGCCAGCACCGGCCGGACGGCAGCCGGGCGATTACGGAAGAGGATGCGCCGCATTCAGCGTCTTCCGTGCCGCGGCGACAGCCGAGGAGGACATCGGCGCCGCGCGCGCCGCCGCCAGGTCCGCCGCCGTGAAGACTGGCGCGGGCTTGGTCGCGCCCAGCCCGGACAGGTAGGTCAGGATCGCCGCGACCTGGTCGTCCGGCAGGCTTTTGAAGCTGGGCATGAAGCCGACATAGGTCGCGCCGCCGGCCTCGATCATGCCGGACAGGCCGTTCATCAGCACCTGGGTCAGGTATTTCTTGCCGTCGGGCGTGGAGGCGATCTTGTCGATCCGGTTGGCCAGGGGCGGGAACTGCCCCGGCGCGCCGACGCCGCCGCCCTGGTGGCAGATGCCGCAATTGGCCCCATACAGCGCCTGCCCGTCCGGAGCGGCGAAGGCCGGCGTGGCGGCGGCGAGGGAGACGGCGAGGGCAAGGAGTTTTTTCATTCGGCAGTTCCTACGATGACGGCTGTCGAGCAGTTGTACAGAAGCGAACCGGTCCCGAAGCACCAGATGATGTCGTTGTTGGATTGCGGACGGTAGGTCGGCAGTTCACCGTCGGTGCTGAGGCAGTTCATTTCGTTGCAGGCATCCTGGCCGCAACAATCGCGATAGGCAATCAGGTAGGAGCGGCGGTCCTGCGGGTTGAAGCAGGTGCCGATCCACGAGGTGGGCGACGGGTGCGTGCCGGGCGGGCAGCTATGCACGCCGCCACCGCAGGTGGTGCAGAGATTGCCGTCGATCGCGCAATAGCGCCAGTAATCGCACTTGCTGTCGTCCTTGGCCTGCGCCTTGGCCGCGAAGGGCGACGGCGCGCGCGGCAGGGTGCCGGCACGCGCCTCGTCGCGCGAGACGGG
>NZ_JABXXP010000750.1 GCF_013376155.1 Nguyenibacter vanlangensis | reverse complement strand
GGGCACGGGACCACGGCGCGGTGTTCGAGGATGTCGGGCTGTGGCGCCGCGCCCGGTATTTCCCGCGCGGCGGCGAGGACATGCAGGCGGCGGTGGCGCGCGAATGCAGCGCGGTCCGCACGGCGGCAGGGGTCTTCGATGCCTCGACCCTGGGCAAGATCGAGGTCGTCGGCCCCGATGCCGCCGAGTTCATGAACCGCTTCTACATCAATGCCTGGACCAGGCTCGGCGTGGGCAAATGCCGCTACGGCCTGGTCTGCCGCGACAGCGGCTTCGTCTATGACGACGGCGTGGTCGGGCGCATCGCCGCCGACCGGTTCCATGTCACCACCACTACCGGCGGCGCGGCGGGCGTGCTGAACATGATGGAGGACTATCTCCAGACCGAATGGCCCGACCTCGATGTCTGGCTGACCTCGATCACCGAGGAATGGGGCGTCATCGCGCTCCAGGGGCCGAAGGCGCGCGCGATCCTGGCGCCGCTGGTGGACGGCATGGACATCTCGGCCGAGGCACTGCCCCATATGGCGCTCAAGGAAGGCACGATCGGCGGCGTGCCGATGCGGCTGTTCCGCGTCAGCTTCACCGGCGAGGTCGGCTTCGAGATCAACGTCCCCTCGGGGCGGATGCGCGCGGTATGGGACCGGATCTGGCAGGCGGGCCGGCCGCACGGCCTGACCCCGTACGGCACCGAGGCCATGCACGTGCTGCGCGCCGAGAAGGGCTACCTGATCGTGGGCCAGGAAACCGACGGCACCATGACCCCCGGCGATGTCGGCTGCGGCTGGGCGGTCAGCAAGGCCAAGCCCGATTTCATCGGCAAGCGCGCCCTGGCCCTGCCGGCCCTCAACGCGCCGGACCGGCCGCAGATGGTCGGCCTGCTGACCGACGATCCGCAAACGGTGCTGGAGGAAGGCATGCAGCTCGTCCGCACGCCGGGCACCCCGGCCCCGGTCTCGGCGGACGGGCATGTCACGTCCTCCTATTACAGCCCGGCGCTGGGCCGGTCGATCGCCATCGCCATGGTCAAGGGCGGGCGCGACCGCCTGGGCGAGACATTGTATGCGCCTGCCATCGACGGGGCCGCGATCAAGGTAAGCATCGTCAATCCTGTCTTCTACGATCCCGAGGGAGTGCGCGTGAATGGCTAGGTCCATGGCAGAGGCGACGATCGCCCCCGATACGGTGCTGGTTCGCGAACCGCGATCGCCGCGTTACGTGCTGCAGGGCCGCGCGCCCGCGCTGCAGGCGGCCGCCAGGGCGCTGGGGCTCAAGGACGTGCCCGCGATGCTGCGCGCCGCCACCGGA
>NZ_JABXXP010000749.1 GCF_013376155.1 Nguyenibacter vanlangensis | reverse complement strand
GCCACCCGCTCGATCTGGTTGCGCACCCCCGCGATCACCGAGCTGTCGCCGGACAGCGTCGTCTCCGGCCCGGCGCGCAGCCGCAGTTCCGCATTCTCGCGCGCCAGGCGCGACGCCTCCAGCGCGCGGCGGATGACCAGCAGCAGCCGGTCGGACTGGAACGGCTTCTCGATGAAGTCATAGGCGCCGTGCTGCAGCGCCGCCACCGCGGTTTCGATCGTGCCGTGGCCCGAGATCATGATCGTGGGCACGGCCGGCTCCTCGCCCTGGATCGCCTTCAGGATGCCCAGCCCGTCCAGCCGCGAACCCTGCAGCCACACATCCAGGATCACCAGGGATGGCCTGCGGGCCCGAAACGCGCTGATCGCCGAATCCGAATCCCCCGCCAGCCTCGTCTCATAGCCTTCGTCGCGCAGGATACCGTCGACAAGCAGCCGGATGTCGGGCTCATCATCGACGATCAGGATCTCATGCCCCATGGTCGTCCTTTACAGGCAATATCAAAATCGAAACCGCTCCCCTCGCGTCCGGCCGGTCCTCCAGACGGATGCTCCCGCCGTGATCTTCCATGATTTTCTTGACGATCGCCAACCCCAGGCCGGTCCCTTTCGGCTTATGGGTCACATAGGGCTCGGTCAGGCGCTGCCGGTCTTCCTCCGGCAGGCCGATGCCGTCATCGGCCACCGAAAGCTGCGCCGCCGCCCCCTCGATCCGCAAGACAATCCGGACAGTCCCGGCAGGACCGGCCGGGTCCTGCGCAGCATCCCCGTCTTTTGGCACCATTGCAATGGCGTCCGTCGCATTCTGCAACAAATTGGTCAGGGCCTGCCCCAACAGGCGCCGGTCGCACGCCACCACCGGCCCGTGGTCGGGCAGGTCCGTCTCGTAGCGGATTTCGGGATGCGCGGTCCGCTGCAGGACCAGCGCCTCGCGCACGATGCGCGACAGGTCCTCGGGCCGGATGATCGGCTGCGGCATCCGCGCGAAGGCCGAGAATTCATCGACCATGCGCCCGATATCGCCGACATGCCGCACGATCGTGTCCGCGCACTGGCTGAACGTCTCGGGGTCCGAGGTGATCTCGCGCAGGAAGCGGCGCTTCAGCCGTTCCGCCGAAAGCTGGATCGGGGTCAGCGGGTTCTTGATCTCATGCGCGATGCGGCGCGCCACGTCGGCCCAGGCCGCCTTGCGCTGCGCGGCCTGCAGCTCGGTGATGTCGTCGAACGTGACCACATAGCCCGATGCGGTCCCCCGCGCCTCGGCGCCGATCCGCACCAGCAGGGTGCAGGCCCGCGCCCCGGCACCCACCT
>NZ_JABXXP010000748.1 GCF_013376155.1 Nguyenibacter vanlangensis | reverse complement strand
GGGCATACTGGACCAGCCGGTGCGCCAGCTCTCGCTGGGCCAGCGCATGCGTGCCGAACTGGCGGCCGCCCTGCTGCACGCGCCGCCGCTGCTGATCCTGGACGAACCCACGATCGGCCTGGACGCGCCGTCGAAGCTGGCGGTGCGCGCCTTCATCCACGACCTCAACCGGCAGGAGGGGACGACCGTCCTGCTGACCACCCATGACATGCACGACATCGAGGCGCTGGCCCGGCGCGTCATCGTCATCGGCCATGGGCGGGTGCTGGCCGACAGCCCGTTCGAGACCCTGCGCGCCACCACCCTGTCGGGCCGGCGGCTGGTCGCCAGCTTCGACGGGACGGTGCCCCCGATCGCGCTGCCGGACGGCGTGACCCGCCTGTCGGACGGCGACGGCGTGCTGGAACTGGATTTCGACCCTGCCCGCGTCCCGGCCGCCGAACTGGTCCGGCTGCTGGACGCGGCCGGGGGCATGCTGGCCGACATCAGCATCGCCCGCCCGTCGATCGAAGACGTGATCAGCCGCTTCTACGAACGCCACGGCGCCGCGGAATGATGGCCGCACGCCCCTATCTGGCCGCCTTTCGCGCCCGCTGGCAGGTGACGACGCGCCACCGCGCCGCGGCACTGGCCGGCTTCGTCACCCAATGCTGGTGGGGGGCGGTCAATATCATGATCTATGCCGCCTTCTATGCCGGGTATGGGGGAACGGGCCACGGGCCGTTCACCCTGCGCCAGACCGTTACCTATGTCTGGATCATGCAGGGCGCGCTGGCCCTGATGCCGTGGGGGTGCGATCCGGATATCGCGCTGGCCGTGCGCAGCGGCGCGGTGTCGCACGACCTGCTGCGTCCGGTGGATATCTGGTGGTGGTGGTTCTGCCGCGCCGCCGCGCGCATCCTCGGGCGGCTGGTGCCGCGCGCGGTGCTGATGGCGGGCTTCGCCGGGCTGGCGCTGAAGCTGGCCGGGCTGGATGCATGGGCGCTGCACGCGCCGGCTTCGGCCGCCGACGAGGTCCTCTTCACCCTGTCGATCCTGCTGGGCCTGGCGCTTTCGGCGGGCATCACCGTGCTGCTGAACATCGTGACGGTGCGCACCCTCTCGCCGCTGGGGGCGAACGCGGTCATCACGCCGCTGTCGCTGATCCTGTCGGGCAACATGCTGCCGCTGGCCCTGTTTCCGGACAAGGCGCAGGCGCTGCTTCTGCTGCAGCCCTTCGCCGGGCTGGGCGACCTGCCCTGCCGGTTCTGGCTGGGCACATTGCACGGCCCGCGCGCGGCCATGGCCCTGGGCCAGCAGGCCGCCTGGGTC
>NZ_JABXXP010000747.1 GCF_013376155.1 Nguyenibacter vanlangensis | reverse complement strand
GGGTGCGGGGGGCGAGCAATCCCTGCGCCCCGACCGAGACCGCGGCGCCGACTCCCGGCCAGCAGGCCCATCCTCCGGCGCGTCGCCCGCCAGCCAGCCCGACAACCAGACAGACGACCAGCTTCCAGGCCATATGCAATGAATATTCTGATCCGTTCCCTCGACGGCATGACGACGATCCGCCGCACGCACCCCGTCTGGACGGGCCTGGCCCTCTGCCTGTCCGTGGCGGGGTGCAGCAGCGGACCGGCGCGGGTCAGGCCCCTGTCGGGCGCGCTGCCGCTTTCCGGCCCGGCACCCGATACGGCCGAGGGGCGGATCGGAACAGGCGATCGACTCGGACGGGTGCAGTACAGCTATGGCCGCAATGCAGTCCCCGCGCTTCCATCCTCGGGCATCGCGGGCGGCGTGGGCGGAATCTCGCTGAATTTCGCCGATACCGACGTCCGCGACGCCGTCTCGCAGGTCCTGACGGACATCCTGCACGTGAATTATTCGATCGACCCGGCGGTGCGCGGGCAGGTGACGCTGCATACGTCCTCGCCGCTGACGGCGGCGCAGGTGCTGCCGGCCTTGCAGATCATCCTGGCCCAGGTCCACGCCGTGCTGCTGCACAGCGACGGGCTGTACCGCATCGTCCCCAGCCAGGCCGAGGCCGGAAATCCCCAATCCGGCGCCCAGTCCGGTGCCGCCGGAATGACCGAAAACCCGTCGCTGGGCGGCAATATCATGGTTCCGCTGCGCTATGCCGGGGCCGCCAACCTGGCCCGCGCGCTGCAACCCTTCGTGCAGAACGGCGCGCGCGTGACGCCGGTCGACAGCGCCAACGCGGTGATCGTCAGCGGCGATCCCGCGGCGCGCAACGCGCTGGTCGAGGTGATTCGCGCCTTCGACGTGGATTGGCTCAGCAGCCAGTCCTACGCCCTGCTTCCGGTCGAATCCGGAAATGCCAAGGACATGGCGACAGCCTTGCAGACCGCGCTGCACGGCAGCGGCGGCGCGCTGGCGCAGATCGTGCAGGTCCTGCCGCTCAGCCGCGTCAACGCGGTGCTGATCGTCGCGCGCAACACACGCTATGTCGACGATGCGCGGCGCCTTTTCGCGCTGATCGAACGCAACCGCCGCGCCACGATCCGGTCATGGCATATCTTCTACGTGCAGAATTCCAGCGTGAACGACGTCACCTACACGCTGCAGCAGGCCTTCACCCCGGACAATGTGACGGCGCTGCCGCCCGGGGGGGCGCCGGGTGCCGCGTCGCAACTGGGCCAGGCCGGCTTTACCGGCGGGATGGCCAGTGCCATGGGGGGCG
>NZ_JABXXP010000746.1 GCF_013376155.1 Nguyenibacter vanlangensis | reverse complement strand
GAACACGCCGCCTGGGCCGAGGCGCTGTTCCCCGCGCGGCGCCTGCCGCCGGCGGTCGCCGACCGACCCTGATGCCAACCCCATGGGCCGGGACAGCCCCGTCCCCGACAAGGAGGACCCGACATGGACCTCGCCAACCGTCTCGACGCCCTGTCCGCCAGGGTGGCGGAACTGTCCGCCGAAGCCGACATCCGCCGCCTGCAGTCCCGCTACATGTTTCTGTGCGACACGCCGTGCCCCGAGGCCGGCGTGACCGACGACAGGGCGCGCATCGACCGGATCATGGAATTGTATTGCGACGACGCGATCTGGGAAGGTGTCGGCGCATATTACGACAATCAGTTCGGCCGCTGCGTGGGCAAAGCGGCGATCCGCGCGCATTTCGAGGCATTCTGGGGCCGGAAGCGCGACTCGGCCCTGGTGCTGAATGTCCATTACCTCACTTCGGAACAGATCCATGTGCGGGGTGACGAGGCCGACGGGCAATGGGTACACTGCCAGCCCTGGATCTTCGCGGACGGACGGTCGTTGCTGCGGTCCAGCCGCCTGAACAATCTGTTCCGCAGGCAGGACGGCGTCTGGACGATCGCACGAACCCGCACCGAAAACATGTTCGTCGCGCCGCTGCGCCCTGGCTGGGCGGGGTCCATCCCCACGGGCTCGGTCCTGATGCAGCCGTAGCCGGATCGGGGCCAATCCTTGCCGCAGGCGGCGGCCTGCCTCCTATTGACCGATAACACGGCATGCTGACGTAATGTTATCCTGCCGACATGGACTCGGAGCGACATATGCACGGCAGCGAACGACGCGTTCTGGCCAGCGCCATCATCGGCAATATCGTGGAATGGTACGATTTCGCGCTCTATACCGCTGCCACGCCGCTGGTTTTCGGGCAATTATTCTTCGCGCACGGCCAGGACAGCCTGCTCGTCCAGACCGAGCCGCTGATGATATTCGCCGCCGGATTCGTTATGCGGCCGCTCGGCGGTCTCTTCTTCGGCGCGCTGGGCGACCGGCACGGCCATCGCGCGGCGCTCCGCTGGACCCTGCTGCTGATCGGTATCGCGACGGCGCTGATCGGCGTGCTGCCGTCCTATGCCCGGATCGGCATGATGGCGCCGCTGCTGCTGCTGGGCCTGCGCCTGGTCCAGGGCTTCGCCGCCGGAGGGGAGTGGGCGGGAGCAGTCCTGATCATCGGCGAGGGTGAAACCGGGCCGGAGGACACGCCCGACCGTGTGGGACCGACGACCGGGCGTGGCGTCGCCTTCGCCCTCAGCCAGTCCGGTGTGGCGGCGGGCATGGTCCTGGGGACCG
>NZ_JABXXP010000745.1 GCF_013376155.1 Nguyenibacter vanlangensis | reverse complement strand
CACCGATGCAAGGTCGGCGGGGCTGGCGGTCGGGTCGGACTGACGGGGCCGGCCGGGGCGCCTCGGCCCTCGGCCCTCTGCCCTCTGCCCGGGGTAGGGACGGCTGAGGTGGCTGCTTGTGGATGATCATGTTTTGTTCTAGTCTTGGAGTGCTGTCCGGGTGGAACGGGGCGGCGCGGGCGGACCAGGGAATTTCAGGAAAGCGGGGTAGGGGTGATGGCGCAGGCACCGGGCATTGACAAAAGCAAGGCGCTGGAAGGCGCGCTGAGCCAGATCGAGCGCGCGTTCGGCAAAGGGTCGGTCATGCGTCTGGGGCAGCGCCCCAACGAGCAGGTCGACGTCATTTCCACCGGCTCGCTGGGCCTGGATATCGCGCTGGGGATCGGCGGGCTGCCGCGCGGGCGCATCGTCGAGATCTATGGTCCCGAAAGCTCGGGCAAGACGACGCTGGCCCTGCATGCCATCGCCGAGGCCCAGAAGAAGGGCGGCGTGTGCGCCTTCATCGATGCCGAGCATGCGCTGGATCCCGGCTATGCCCGCAAGCTGGGGGTGGATGTCGACAATCTGCTGATCAGCCAGCCCGATGCCGGCGAGCAGGCGCTGGAGATCGCCGACACGCTGGTGCGGTCGGGCGCGATCGACGTGCTGGTGGTGGACAGCGTCGCGGCCCTGGTGCCGCGCGCGGAACTGGAGGGCGACATGGGCGACAGCCATGTCGGCCTGCATGCCCGGCTGATGAGCCAGGCGCTGCGCAAGCTGACCGGCACCGTGTCGCGGTCCAACACCATGATGATCTTCCTGAACCAGATCCGCCTGAAGATCGGCGTGATGTTCGGCAGCCCCGAGACGACGACGGGCGGCAACGCGCTGAAATTCTATGCCTCGGTCCGGATGGATATCCGCCGCATCGGGCAGATCAAGGACAAGGACGAGGTCGTGGGCAACCAGACCCGCGTGAAGGTCGTCAAGAACAAGATGGCCCCGCCCTTCCGCCAGGTGGAATTCGACATCGTGTATGGCGAAGGCATCAGCAAGATGGGCGAACTGATCGACCTGGGGGTCAAGGCCGGTATCGTCGAGAAATCGGGGGCCTGGTTCTCGTATGACAGCCAGCGGATCGGCCAGGGGCGCGAGAACGCCAAGCAGTTCCTGCGCGACCATCCCGAGATGGCTGCCGATATCGAACGCCGGGTGCGCGAGCAGGCCGGCGTGGTGGCCGAGGCGATGCTGGTCTCCCCCGGCGAACAGGACCTGGCCGACGCGGCCGAGTGACCGGCGTGATGTGCCGCCCCGGTCAGTGACCTGCCGCCCGGCTTGCGGG
>NZ_JABXXP010000744.1 GCF_013376155.1 Nguyenibacter vanlangensis | reverse complement strand
GTGTGCGCCGACCGCCGGGGCCAGCGGCGCCAGGGTCGACCCCGCCACGGAGCCAGCCGGACCGAAGGTCAGCGCATCATTCTGCAGGACCGGCGCCGCCCGGGCGGAAAGCTCCCCGCCGGCAAGCATGGAGCCCGCCAGCAAGGTCGCGGCAATGCGGCGTCGCAGCATGGAAATGCGCATCATCTATCCTTCGATCGTGGGGAAGAGGAAAAAGCGCCGGTCAGGCCGGCGGGTCGTAGGGCGGATGGTCCAGCCCGGCGGGAGACAGGGTGAAGATTTCACACCCGTCCTGGGTCACGCCCAGCATATGTTCGAACTGCGCCGACAGGGACCGGTCGCGCGTGACCGCCGTCCAGCCGTCATCCAGAACCTTCACGTCTGGGCGGCCGGCGTTGAGCATGGGTTCGATGGTGAAGAACATGCCGGGCTGCAGCACCAGCCCCTGGCCCGGACGGCCGTAATGCAGCACGTTCGGCGCGGCATGGAAGCTGCGGCCGATGCCGTGGCCGCAGAAATCGCGCACCACCGAGAAACGGTGCGATTCGGCATAGACCTGGATCGCATGGCCGATATCGCCCAGGGTCCTGCCCGGCCGCACCTCGGCAATGCCGAGCATCAGGGCCTTGTAGGTCGCGTCGATCAGCTTCTCGGCCCGGCGGGGGATGGCGCCCACGGTGAACATGCGGCTGGTATCGCCGTACCAGCCGTCGAGGATCACGGTCACGTCGATATTCAGGATGTCGCCGTCCTGGAGGATTCGTTCGCCCGGAATGCCGTGGCAGACCACATGGTTGAGCGAGATGCAGCTGGATTTGGGATAGCCGCGATAGCCCAGGGTGGCCGGCACGCCGCCATGATCCATCATGAAATCATGAATCAACTGGTCCAGCGCACCGGTCGAGATGCCGGCGCGGACATGGGGGACGATCATGTCCAGGGTGCGCGCCGCCAACTGGCCCGCCGCGCGCATGCCGGCGAAATCCTCCGGCGTGTGCAGAATGACCCGCCGTGCGTCCGTATCCCCGTCCATGTCGTTGTCCCTTCGTACCCATCAATGCAGCCGCGGAACGGCGCCCTTAATGGGGGATAAATGCGCGGGACATTCTGCCAAGGCAAGGGCGCGCGTCCCGCCCGACCCATTCGGCGGGGGTCAGCCGTGATTATGCCCGTGCCGGCGATGCGCCGCATGACCCGCGACGATCATGTGGACGACATGGGGCGAGACGTGAGAGACGGCATGGCCGCGCCCGTGATGGGCCACCCCGCGGCGATGCGGCGCGGCGGGCAGTTCGGCGACCTGCTCGGGCCCCGCATAGCC
>NZ_JABXXP010000743.1 GCF_013376155.1 Nguyenibacter vanlangensis | reverse complement strand
ATCGTGCTCGACGCCCCCGAAAAGGCCGCGCTGGGCCTTGCCGCCGGCCAGCCCGCCATAGCCTCCGACGTGCTGGCGGCGGGCGCCAGGCTCCAGTCCCAACTGAAGGAGGAAGGCCACGCCCTGGCCCAGGTCGGCACCCCCACCGCATGGCTGCGCCCGCAGACGCAGACCCTGGACGTGGAGTACGTGGTGCATCGCGGCCCGGTGGTGACGATCGGCACCATCACCCTGTCGGGATTGGTGCACACGCATCCGGCCTTCATCGCGCGACGCCTGACCATTCATCCGGACCAGCTCTACCAGCCCTCGAAGATCGAGGCCGCGCGCCAGGACCTGGCATCCCTGGGCATCTTCTCCGACGTGCAGGTCGCCGACATGCCCCCGCTGACCGCTGACCGGCAGATGCCGCTGGATTTCGCCTTCACCGAAGGCAAGCGACGCCTGGTCGCGTTGCAGGCCGGCTTTTCCACCGATCTGGGCGGCCGCGCCGGCGTCAGTTGGACCCATGACAACATGTTCGGAAATGCCGAACAATTGCGCCTGACGGCCCTGATCACCGGCCTGGGCGGTTCCGCCCAGCAGGGGCTGGGCTATGACGTCTATGCCGACCTGATGAAGCCGGATTTCGGCTCCCGCAACCAGAATCTCAGCGTCCGGGTCGAAGGCATCCGCCAGTTGCTCTATTCCTACCGCCAGACCGCGCTGCTGGTCCGCGCCGGCATCGTCCGCCGCCTCGGGCGCTTCTGGAACGTCTCCTACGGTGCCCAGGCCGAACAGGAACAGATCCAGCAGATGGGCATGACGAACGATTACACGATCGTCTCGCTGCCCCTCTCGGCCAATTTCGACAATACCGGCCTCAGCAACCCGATCGACCCGGCCACCCACGGCGCGCGCGTCTCGCTCGGCGCCACGCCATCGATGTCGCTGAACAGCCATACCGCCTTCTTCACCATTCTCCAGGCCACCGGTTCGACCTATTTCGACCTCGCGCATCTCGGGATCGCACGCCCCGGCCGCAGCGTGCTCGCCGTCCGCGCCGTCGTCGGCAGCGTGCAGGGCGCATCGACCTTCGATATTCCCCCCGACCAGCGCCTCTATGCCGGCGGCAGCGCCACCGTAAGGGGCTTTCGCTATCAGGGTGTAGGACCACAATTTCCCAACACGAAATTCGCCATCGGCGGCACCGCGATGGACGCCGGCTCGGTCGAATTCCGCCAGCGCCTGTTCAAAAGCTTCGGCGCCGCCCTGTTCGCCGACGCCGGCCAGGTCGCCACCGGCAGCGCGCCGTTCCATGGCACGCTGCGCGTCGGCGCAGG
>NZ_JABXXP010000742.1 GCF_013376155.1 Nguyenibacter vanlangensis | reverse complement strand
AGCGCACCCATCAGCGGCCCGGCCGCCCCGGCATAGACCGGCACGTCCCCCCGCCCCGCCAGTTCCAGCGCCATCAGCGCGTTGCGCGTCGTCAGCGCCAGCGGCACGTTGCCGCCCACGGTGGTCAGCGCCAGCACCTCCAGCTCGTCGGGCGAGGCCAGCGCCATCAGGAACGCCACCGCATCGTCCGGCGACGGATCGGTATCGATGATGATGGGACGGATCATCCCCCAGCCCTCCCCGTCAGGACTCAGCGCCGGCGCGTCGGATACGCCACCCCCAGCGCGTCGCGCGCCTCGGTGGCCAGGCGATCGACCCGCTCGTTATTCTCGTCGCCCGAATGGCCGCGCACCCAGCGCCAGCTCACCTCGTGCCGGGCGCTCACATCCAGCAGCCGCCGCCACAGATCCATGTTGGCCACCGGATCGCCCGCGGCATTGCGCCAGTTGCGCCGCACCCAGCCCGTATGCCAGCGGGTGATGCCGTTGCGCACATATTCGCTGTCCGTATGCAGCACCACCCGGCACGGACGCTTCAGCGCCTCCAGCGCCTCAGCCGCCGCCGTCAGTTCCATGCGGTTGTTGGTGGTCTCGGCCGCGCCGCCCGAAATCTCACGCTCGCTGCCCCGGAATTTCAGCAGCGCCGCCCAGCCGCCCGGCCCCGGATTGGGCTTGCACCCCCCGTCGGTCCAGATCTCGACCAGCGACAGATCCGTCTCGGCATCCGCCTCGGCCGGCCGCTCGGCGTCAGAAACCATGATCCGCCGCTCCCGACGACGCGTCCGCCGATGCCGCGCGATGGAACCGCAGGCGCGGCAGGTAATCCAGCGGGTCCTTGCGCGTCACCATCGCGCCGGCCGGCGTGTTCACCCAATCATACAGCCGGGTCAGCAGGAACCGCATCGCCGCCCCCGCCGCCAGCACCGGCAGCGCCGCGCGCTCCGCCTCACTCAGCGGCCGAACCGATTCGTACCCCGCGATCAGCGCGCGCGACCGCGCCGCATCGAACCGCCCCTGCGCGTCGAAACACCAGGCGTTCAGGCAGATCGCGACGTCGTACGCCAGGATGTCGGTGCAGGCGAAATAGAAATCGATGATTCCGGACACCGCGCCGTCCAGAAAGAAGACATTGTCCGGAAACAGATCGGCATGGATCTGCCCGCGCGGCAGCGCGCCCGGCGCCGGCCAGGCCGGCAGGATCTCCGCCAGCGCCGCATCCAGCTCGGCCACCAGCCCCGGCTGCACCGAATCGCCGTCCCTCCGGCAGGAATCCAGCAGGCCCGGCCAGGATCCGGGGCCCAAGGCATTGGGGCGCACGGCGTCAT
>NZ_JABXXP010000741.1 GCF_013376155.1 Nguyenibacter vanlangensis | reverse complement strand
GGCGCTGCAGCAAGACGGCGACCCATCGGGCGGCAGCGTGCCGTGCATCATCACGGATGTCGCGCACCCGCTGCGGATCGCCGTGTGACCCCGGCCCGGGCGCTCGGCACGATGCGGCGACGGGACGAGTCGACACGGCGGCGCAATAATCGTATCTGACGGGCGCGCTAGTGTCCTGCTCGAGAAATTCTTATGAGAATTTCTCGGATCGGCAGGACATTAAAATATTGATTCTCGTGTCCTTTCGATTCCGAAATCCGCTTGCGACTTTCGGAATCGGGACAGCAGGGATGGTCCGGCTGAACGCCGCGGGTTCGGGTCCGGCGGCAGGATCGTCCGAAAAAGGGGGCCGAACCGGTCCAGATATCCATCATGCCCATCGCATCGCTGTCTCCCGGCCCGTTCATCGCGCTTGTCTGTCTGCTGATCACCGTTCTTTGCCATGCGGCGCGGCAATATCATCCCGAACCCGCCCTGCGGCTGCTGGGGATGGGGACCTTTGCCGGGGCGATCGGCCTGCCGCTGGTGATGATGCGGCCGCCGGTGCCGGAATGGGTCGCGATCCCGATCGGCAACAGTATCGTGCTGCTGGCGCTGGCGCTGTTCTGGCAGGCGACGATGCGGTTGTACGGGCGGCCGCTCTTTCGCTGGGGGCTGGCCGCGCCGGTGCTGCTGTGGCTGGGGCTTTGCGCCTTCGGGTGGTTCCGCCATTCCCTTGCGCTGCGGGTGGAGATCGCGATGGCGATGGTGGCGGGGCTGGTCTTCCTGCCGCTTTGCCGGTTGGCGCGGCCGCCGAGAGAGACCCGGACGCAACTGGCGCTGCTGGTGATCGGCGGCGTTCATGTCGTGTGCAGCGCGGTGCGCGGCCTGTTGACCGCCATGCCGGGGCTGTTTCCCTGGGAAGGGCTGGTGAACGCGGCGATCCCGTTCGAGATGCTGTCCTATGTCGTGCTGTGGCCCGGGCTGATGCTGATCCTGGTCGCGGAGCGGGCGATGCGGCAGGCCCGGACGATGGCGTTTCAGGACGACATGACCGGGGTGCTGAACCGGCGCGGCTTCTGGCAGGCGGCGGAGGCCCTGCCGCGACGCGGCGTGCTGCTGTTCGACATCGATCATTTCAAGCATATCAACGATACGTTCGGCCACGCGGCGGGGGATCGGGTCATCCGGCATTTCAGCACGGTCGCGACGGACGCCCTGGGTCCGGACATGCTGTTCGGCCGGATCGGCGGCGAGGAATTCGCCGCGGCGGTCAGCGGATTGTCGCATGAGGCGCTGTGCGCCGTGGCCGAGCGGGTGCGCCTGGCCTTCGCCGAAACCGTGAC
>NZ_JABXXP010000740.1 GCF_013376155.1 Nguyenibacter vanlangensis | reverse complement strand
ACCTGGCGTCCCGCACCGTCGCGCGATTGGGGCCGCTGGCCGGCCATGCCTATATCCCCCGGCAGCAATATGACCAGGCGCTTGTGACGCTGCACGATTCCGAAATCACGCTGGCGCAGGCACGCCAGCAGCAGCAGGCGGCCCAGGTGGCGATCGGCGACCTGAACAGCACGCTGGCCGCCGCCGCCGCCAGCCGGGCGGCGCTGGACCATGCGCGCTATGAACTGCGCCAGACGGTGGTGGTGGCGCCGGCCGACGGCTATGTGACCAGCCTGCGCGTCCGACCCGGGGAGATTCTGGCGCCGTCGCAGGTGCTGTTCACCCTGATCCTGAACGATGCGTGGTATGCGACCGCCAATATCCGCGAGGTCGACATGGCGTCGATCCGCCCGGGCGATTGCGCCACGGTCTATTCGATGATCGACCGCCACGCGGCCATGCGCGGCCATGTGGATTCGATCGGCTGGGGCGTGCTGTCGGCGGATTCGGCCGGCGCGCCGTCCGCGCCGCCGCTGGTGCCGCGCGAAATGGACTGGGTGCATGTCGCCCAGCGCTTTCCGGTGCGGGTGAGGCTGGACCTGAAGCCGAATGGGGCCGACCTGAACCTGCTGCGCCTGGGGGCGACCGCCACCGTCGAGATCCGGCATGGCGCCGCCTGCCCCTGATCCCGATCCTGATCCCGACCCTGATCTCGACCCTGGCCTCGGCGACGGGCCCGATCGGGGGCGGATGACGCCGGCGCGGGTCTGGTCGCTGGTCCGCGACCCGGTTCCGGGGCGGCTGGGCTATGCCGTGCGCATGGCGGCCGCCTGCACGGTCACGGTGCTGCTGGGGGAAATCTGGCAGGTGCCGGACCTGGCGGTGGCGGCGCTGGTCACGATGGCGCTGTGGCAGAAGGACCGGGTGAGCAACCTGATCGTCGCCGTGGTGGTCAACCTGATCATGCTGGTCGTGCTGGCGCTGATCTATGCGACGATGCGGCTGACGCTGGATCACCCGGCCGGGATCGTCGCCGGTGTCGCGGTGCTGAGCTTCGGCTTCTTCTTCCTGGGGTCGGCCAGCAAGCTGAAGCCCGTTTCCTACGTGCTGGGCCTGATGACCGTCTATGGGCTGATTTCCATCGACCAGTTGCCGGTGGGTGAAGTCATCACGCGGGCGCTGCTCTATACCGACCTGTTCATCGCCCTGCCGGGCCTGGTGATGGTCGTGCTGGGGCTGCTGATCTGCCCGTCGCCCAAGACGGTGCTGACGGACGCCATCGCGGCGCGCCTGCGCATGGCGGCCGCCTTGCTGCGGCCCGGTGCCCAGCCCGGTGCGCGATCCGATGCC
>NZ_JABXXP010000739.1 GCF_013376155.1 Nguyenibacter vanlangensis | reverse complement strand
ATGGCGGCGACGCGGCGATGCGCATCCGCTCGCCCCAGAGCCATGGCCGCGCCGGCGGCGAATGGATGGGTACCGGCTGCGTCGGCGAAATGCCGACCGACCAGCGGCTGGATGACGGGGGCGCGCTGGTCTTCGAGACCGCCGCACTGGAACAATCCTGCGACATATTAGGCGCGCCGCGCCTGAAGCTGCGCGCCGCCGTGGATGTGCCCGTGGCGCAGGCGGTCGTGACCCTGTCGGACGTCGCACCCGACGGCAGGGTCACGCGTGTCAGCTATCAGGTGACCAACCTGACGCATCGCAACGGACACGAGACGCCGGAACCGCTGGTGCCGGGCGAATGGTTCGACCTGACGATCGTTCTGAACGATTGCGGGCATCGCTTCGCCCCGGGGCACCGGGTGCGGATCGCGATCGGAACCGCCTATTGGCCGATGATCTGGCCCGCCCCCCACGCCGCGACCCTGTCACTGCGGGACGGACGGCTGCTGCTGCCGCGGCGGAGCGGCGCGATGGCGGAGCAGGACGCCCCCCTCGCCCTTCCCCCCCCGGCCCAAGGACCGCGGACACCAATGACGGTCCTGGATCCCGGCCGAATTGCCCGGTACAGCCAGCAGGATTGCGTGACCGGCACGATGCGCTACGTCACCGATGCGCAGGGCGGGGTCTTCGGAGAAGGGATCTATCGCCTGGACGGGATCGACAGCATCGTTTCGCATAGTCTCAAGCGGGACCTGACGATTCGCGACGACGATCCGCTCTCGGCGCGCTATGTCCTGACCCAGAGCTATGAAACCGGGCGCGAGGGCTGGATGACGAAGATCGTCACCCGCACGGAGATGACGTCGGATGCGACGCATTTCCATCTGATCGGACAATTGGAGGCGTTCGAGAACGGCCGGCCGGTCGCGCGGCGCGACTGGTCCGAACGGATCGCCCGCGACCTGATGTGACCGGCGCCAGCGTCTTTATCCGATGATGCTCTAAACGGCCATCGTCCCCCGGGCCATGACCTGCCGGGCGACGTGGCAGGCGGCCAGGTCCCAGGCGGCGCAGCCGACGCTCTTGAACAGGATCGGCCGGTCCAGCGGCGGGGCGTGGCCGGTCAGGATTTCGGCCAGCGGATGGACGCGCTCCCAGTCGACGCCGGCCTGGATGAAGTCGCCGGCTTCGGAGGGGGCGCCGGCGGGGTCGTCGACATAGAGCGCGCTGCCGCCGATGGTGACGGGTCCGATTTCCACCATATCAGGCCGAAAGGCGCCGACCCCCACCACCAGGCGGCCGGCGCGCGCCGGTTGGTCATAGAGCGGCGCGCGGGCGGTCGTCGCCAGGATGACC
>NZ_JABXXP010000738.1 GCF_013376155.1 Nguyenibacter vanlangensis | reverse complement strand
GCCACGGCCCGCGCCAGCGCCGACGGCGCCGCCAGCATCACCCCGGTGGGCTGGTACGGCACCATGACGGTGGACGAAGCCGCCGGCAGCCCGACCCCGGTTTCGACATCCAGCTCGAAGCGCCGCATGAACACCCGCCGCCGCGCGTCATGGACCGGCGGCGCGGCCAGCAGCCCGCGCATCGTCGCCCCCAGCTCGGTATAGACCGCGAAATTCAGTTGCCCGACCGTGCCGCTCAGCCAGTCGCCGATCAGGATGCGGTCATAGGCCATGATCGCGCCATTGCCGCGCCACCGCCCGATCGAACTGTCGGCGCCGGCCCCGGTCCAGGATTCCCGCTCGTGCCACAGCCCGGTCGCCACGTCATAGACCCAGCTCGCCGGCGCCGAGGGGAACAGCAGATTGACGAATTTATGCCCCTCGAGCGTATAGCTGAAGCAGCGCGCATCGGCCCGCGTGGCATAGGACTGCCACGCCCCCTCGGTCGCATGGGTCGAGATCCGCTCGGGCTGGAATCCGTTCAGCCGGTAGAACATCCCGTCATCGCCCAGGAAGAAGACCGTATTGTCCTCCAGGCACTGCGCATGCGGCCCGGCGATGCCGCGCTGGATGAACGCCCCGTCGAAGCGCTGGAACGGGAAGGTCGGCGGCGCATTGCCCGCGTCGTACCACACCTCGGTCCGCGCCGCGCCGAACAGCAGCAATTGCTCGTGGGTGTTCACGATCGCCAGCAGCGGGTCCGCCGTCGCTTCCTTCGACGCGAACATCGTGCCGTCGAACGGCACCACCGCCCCCTGCGGCGAGAGGAAGAATTCCTGCGTCCCCGACCGGTTGAACACGAAATAGGTGTCGAAATAGACGACGCTGTCCGCCGGATGGAAATTGGGGTCGGTGATCTGCTGCACCCCGCCGGCGACCGAGTACGACCAGCCGGATTCCCCATCCACCCAGACCAGGTCCGTGCCGTTGGTGTCCATCGACACCGGCCCCGTCACCCAGGTCGCGCCCAGCTCGACCGACGACCCGTCCGGATCGACCCGATACAGCGCCTGCCCCGACACGACATACAGCACGCCGCCCATCAGGCACATGCCCTGCACCGGGCCCGCGCCGCACTGCGCGAAGGCCACCATCCCCGGGCAGCCCCACACCGGCACCGGCGTCTTGGCCCCCTTGGGCGCGAACTCGGCATAGAAATTGACGCAGCGCTGCGCATCCAGCGCCACCGACCGCGCCTGATAGGATTGCGCCGCGAAGGGCACCTGCTGCACCACCATCGCGCGCTACCCCGACCGCCCGGCCGGGCCCATGCCCGCGCCGAACAGCACCGATTGCGGCT
>NZ_JABXXP010000737.1 GCF_013376155.1 Nguyenibacter vanlangensis | reverse complement strand
CCGGGGTCGGCGTGCGCGACCAGGCCGCGCAGCAGGTGATCGACCGCGCCCAGTTCGGCCTGCGCCGCCAGCATGCCGCGCTGGCGGTCGAAGATCATCGTCGCGGCCTGGAACGCCCGCTGCAGCACCAGCAGCACCAGCGAGAACACGACCAGCGCGATCAGGATTTCCACCAGGGTGAAGCCGGCGGGGCCCTTGAAACGGTCTTTCACGGTCCGGGTCATGGTCCGGGCGCCCGTATGCCCAGCCGACGGGTGCGCAGCATCACCGACCGCTGCCCCGATTCGGTCGCCGGATCGGGCCAGGATTCGGTGACCTGCACCTGGTACAGCACCAGGCCGGGCGCGGCGGAGGAGGGCGTTGCCTGTTCGGGCGCGATCCGGACATGCCAGTGAAAATCGCTGCCGTCATCGCCGTCCTGTTCCAGCGGACCGATCTGCATGCCGTGGCCGACCGCCGCCAGGTGGGACTGGGCGCGGGAGACCGCCTCTTGCATACGGTTGGACAATTGCGTGGCCGCGATGCCGTCCAGCATCCCCCGATAGGCGACGCCGAGGGCCAGCATCGCGATGACGAAGGCGACCAGGACCTCGATCAAGGTGAAACCGTCCTGCCGGCCGGTGGGGCCCGTCGCGGTCATGGCCCCTCGACCACGACGGCGCCGGTCAGCCAGTTCAGCCGCAGCGTGACCAGCCGTCCCCGTTCGACCAGCGCGGCCCCAGCACCCGCGGCGCTGCCGTCGGGGTAGAAGACGAAGCGCCCCGCCCCCGGTCCAGCTCCTGATCCGGTCGCGACCCCCACCCCGGTCGGCAGGGCATGGCGCGCGCCGTGCCAGAGCCCGTAATCCATGCGGGCCGGGTCGATGGTGAAGACCAGCACGGTGCCCGAGCGTATCGCCTGCAACCGGGTCTGGCGCATGGAGGCCGCGACCTGCTGCCCTGCCCCGCGCAGGTCCAGCGTGACCGAGCGGAACGGCCCGCGCGCGACCACGATCGCCCCGATCAGCCCGAGAATCAGGACGACCACGAGCATCTCGATCAGGGTGAAGCCGTGCTGGACGCCCTTTCGGGCGCGGCTGTCGGGTGCCGGGCTATTTCGCAAGGTCGTTCAGGCTCAGCATGGCCAGCAGCAGGGAGGACACGATCCCGGCCACCAGCAGCCCCATGACGATGGTGATCGCGGGCACCAGCAGTGCCACCAGGCGCTGGGTGGCGACGCGTACCTGTTCCTCATGGATATCGGCGGCGCGCAGGGCCATCGGCCCGAGCTGCGCCGTTTCCTCGCCCAGGCGCAGCAGATGCACCATGCGCCGCGGAAAGACCGACGCGCCGTCCAGCGCG
>NZ_JABXXP010000736.1 GCF_013376155.1 Nguyenibacter vanlangensis | reverse complement strand
CGGGCGTTGCCGAAGCCTGCGTTGCCAGAGCGGGCGTTGCCGGAGCGGGCGCGGTTTCGGGGACGGCCTCGCCCTCGGCCACCAGGACGGCGATCGGGTCGTTGACCTTGACGCCTTCGGTGCCCTCGGTGACCAGGATGCGGCCGAGCGTGCCCTCGTCGACGGCTTCGACTTCCATCGTCGCCTTGTCGGTCTCGATCTCGGCGATCACGTCGCCGGACTGGATCGCATCGCCTTCCTTCTTCAGCCAGCGGGCGAGCTTGCCCTCGGTCATGGTGGGCGACAAAGCGGGCATCAGGATATTCACGGACATCGTGCTGCTGCTCCTTCAGACCAGCTTGCGGACCGCATCCACCACCCAGGCCGGGTTGGGAAGGGCCAGTTTTTCAAGATTGGCGGCGAAGGGCATCGGCACGTCCGCGCCCGCGACCCGGGCCGGCGGGGCGTCGAGATAGTCGAAGGCGTGTTCGATGACCTGCATCGAGACTTCCGCCCCGATGCCGGCGAAGGGCCAGCCCTCCTCGACGCAGACCAGGCGCGAGGTCTTCTTCACGCTTTCGACGATGGTCGCGGTATCCAGCGGCCGGATGGTGCGCAGATTGATCACCTCGGCCTCGATCCCCTGTTCGGCCAGGATGGCGGCGGCTTCGAGCGCCGTGCCGACCATGATCGAGAAGGCGACGATGGTGACGTCGCTGCCGGCGCGTTCGATCTTCGCGCGGCCGATCGGCAGGATGAAATCCTCGTCCACCGGGCAGGGGAATTTATGGCCGTAGAGGATTTCGTTTTCCAGCACCACGACCGGGTTCGGGTCGCGGATGGCGGCGCGCAGCAGGCCCTTGGCGTCGGCCGAGGACCAGGGGGCGACGACCTTAAGCCCCGGGACGTGGCCGTACCAACTGGCATAGCATTGCGAATGCTGGGCGCCGACGCGCGAGGCGGCGCCGTTCGGACCGCGGAAGACGATCGGGCACGAGACCTGGCCGCCCGACATGTAGCGGGTCTTGGCGGCAGAATTGATGATCTGGTCGATCGCCTGCATGGCGAAATTCATGGTCATGAATTCGACGATCGGCTTGAGCCCGGTGAAAGCCGCGCCCACCGCCATGCCGGTGAAGCCGTGTTCGGTGATCGGGGTGTCGATCACCCGCTTCTCGCCGAATTCGTCGAGCAGGCCCTGCGAGACCTTGTACGCGCCCTGGTACTGGGCGACTTCCTCGCCGATCAGGAAGACGTCCGGGTCGCGGCGCAGTTCGGCGGCCATGGCGTCGCGCAGCGCCTCGCGCACCGTGATCTCGGCGGTTTCGCCCCACTCCTTCTCGGGCGCGGCGGCGGGGGCC
>NZ_JABXXP010000735.1 GCF_013376155.1 Nguyenibacter vanlangensis | reverse complement strand
GTGTCGCCGAAGAGCGCGCACCCGGCGCGGATCCACACCGCCACCATCGGCGGATGGTCCAGATAGCCGGGGGCCAGCGCCCGCGACCACACCCAGTAATAGGCTTCGTCGGGCGACAGCCCGCTGCACCCCGCCACCACCAGGCGCAGCACGGTCACCGCCGCCAGCGCGACCAGCCAGCCCCCCGGAACGGACCCCGTCGAGGAACGGCCCCCGTCGCCCCCGGGCGACAAGCCGCCGATCAACGCGCGCGCCAGATCAGGGTCGAGGACACCGCGTAGTTCCACACCACCGCGATCGCCGCCCCGGCCGCGCCCGCCTGCCCCCACCCGCCGTCGCTGCGGAAGATGGCGCGCGCGATGCCGATATCGGCCACCGCTCCCACCGAGCAGATGGCCAGGAACAGCCCCAGCCCCAGCCACATCCGCCCGCCGCGCAGCCGGCAGTCGCGATAGGTCAGGGAATTGTTCATCCAGAAATTGGTCACCATGGCGACCAGCGTGCCGGCCCCCTGCCCGGTCGCGAAATCCACGCCCAGCCCCCGCGCCGCCGACAGCACCGCCAGGTTGACCAGAATGCCCACCAGCCCAACCAGCGCGAAGCCGACGAAGCGCACCGGCAGGAACCCGCGGCACAATTTGTCCAGCATCATCGCCAGGAACTGCAGCAGCACCAGCACGTCCAGCTTGCTTTCGCCCGCCGCGCGCGGGCGAAAGACGAACGGCACCTCCAGCACGCGCGGCCGCCGCGGCGCCGACAGAAACACGTCCAGCAGGATCTTGAACCCGGTCCCCGACAAATGCGGCACCGCCTGCGCGAACAGGTCGCGGCGCATGGCGAAGAAACCGCTCATCGGATCGCTCAGCCGTACCGGCAGCATCATCCGCACCAGCCTGATCCCGGAATCGGACAGCACGGTCCGCCAGCGATTCGCCAGCCCGGCATTGTCGCCGCCCGCCACGTGCCGGCTGCCCACGGCGATGTCGTACCCGTCACGCGCCACCGCGTCGATCAGTGGCCCCAGGCAGGATTCGTCATGCTGCATGTCGCCGTCCATCACGGCGATCACCCGCGCCGAGGACGACAGCGCCCCCTCGATCACCGCCGAGGACAGGCCCCGCCGCCCCACCCGCAGGATTCCGCGCACCCGCCCGTCCTGCTCGGCCAGTTCCCGCACCGCGTCGATCGTCCCGTCGGGCGAATTGTCGTCGACGAAGATCACTTCCCAGTCCCGTCCCGCCAGCGCGGCGGACAGGGCGGCGACCAGCGGACGCACATTGACCCGTTCGTTATAGCAGGGGACGATGATGCTGACCGCCGCAACCCGCCGGCCGGCGGCC
>NZ_JABXXP010000734.1 GCF_013376155.1 Nguyenibacter vanlangensis | reverse complement strand
AGGCGGCGATGGCCCGCAGGATGCCCAGCATGCGCCGGTTCGCGGTGCGCGGACGCATGCGCTCCCACATCGTCTCGGGGTCCGGGCGAAAGGTGGCGGGAACGGACAGCACCGCCAGTTCCGCCGCGACCCAGTCCAGCCGCCCCTCGCGGCCCAGCCGGTCCAGCAACACCTGATAGACGGTGCGCAGATGGGTGACGTCGGCGGCGGCATAGCTGATCTGCGCCGGAGACAGCGGGCGCGCCGACCAGTCGGAAAAACGATGGGTCTTGTCGATATGCGCCCCGGTCAGGGACGAGACCAGGTTGTCATAACCGACCTGGTCGCCATAGCCCGCCACCATCGCTGCGACCTGGGTATCGAACAGCGACTCCGGCAGCCGGTCGAACAGATGCAGGAAAATTTCCAGGTCCTGCCGTGCCGCATGGAACACCTTGACGACGGCCGGATCGTCCAGCAGCACCCCCAGCGGGGCCAGGTCGATGCCGGCGGCCAGAGTGTCGACCACCACGACGTCGGCCTGGCCGGCCAACTGCACCAGGCAAAGTTCCGGCCAATAGGTCCGTTCGCGGACGAATTCGGTATCGATGGTCACGAACGGCTCCTGCCGCAACCGTTCGATGACGGCAGTCAGTTCGTCGGTGGTGGTGATCAGCACAGGATCGGGGAATTCGGCTTTGGATGCGTGCGCCATACGGCCTTGTTACCATGGCGTCCGCGCGGTGTGAAAGCGCCGCCGCCCGAAAACGGGCGGCAAACAGGACGCTTGACGGGCCGGAGGCCGCTCTGACATCACCCCGATCCGAGACGACGCCCCTTTTCTTGCGCAAGGAAACCCCGACGTGAGCGCACCTTCCCGCCCCGATGACGGCAGCCAGACGCTGACCCAGCTCGGCAAGCCGACGATCCAGCCCGCCAGCCCCGAGGACGCGACGCTGGAGCGCGTCCCCGCGCCCTATCGCGACCGGCGCTATCTTGTGCGTTTCACCGCCCCGGAATTCACCTCGCTCTGCCCCGTGACCGGCCAGCCGGACTTCGCGCACCTGGTCATCGACTATGTGCCCGATCAGTGGATCGTCGAAAGCAAGTCGCTGAAACTGTTCCTGACCAGCTTCCGCAACCACGGCGCGTTCCACGAGGCATGCTCGGTCCAGATCGCGACCACTCTGGTCGATCTGCTCAATCCGGTCTGGCTGCGGATCGGCGCCTACTGGTATCCGCGCGGCGGCATGCCGATCGACGTGTTCTGGCAGAGCGGCACCCCGCCCGAAGGGGTCTGGATTCCGCCGCAGGACGTCCCCGGCTATCGCGGGCGCGGCTGACGCGCCGCACGGCAGCCG
>NZ_JABXXP010000733.1 GCF_013376155.1 Nguyenibacter vanlangensis | reverse complement strand
GCGATCGCCTCGGCCCCGGCGGCGCGCAGATGCGGCACCAGGGCGCGCACCGCCGCCTCGTCCAGCGGGCGTTGCACGCGCCCCAGGGCATCCATGCGTTCGGGCACGGCAAAGCGGTGAGGCCGCGCCACCAGCGGCACGGGCTTGCGGATCATGATGTCGTACTGGTCGAACCGGCTTTCCGTGCCGATTTCCAGAATGTCCCGGAATCCCTCGGTACCGACCAGCATCGTCCGCGCGCCGCGCCGCTCGATGATCGCATTGGTCGCCAGCGTCGTGCCGTGCACGAAGACCGCGACATCGGAAAAATCGAGCCCGGCATCGGCCAGCACCAGGCCGATGCCGGTCATCACCCCGTCCTCGGGCGCGGCGGGCGTGGTCAGGACCTTGCGCGTCCGGCGCCCCTGCGGCGTTTCCAGCACGATGTCGGTAAAGGTGCCGCCGATATCGGCCGCCAGGCGAACGGATGATGGGGGGGACATGCCATGCCTCCAGCTTCGGGTTAGGATAGGGCCAGGCGCCGGCTGACGGCACCGGACCGACAGCAGCGAGGCCGCCCATGACCAAGACGAAATCCCCCCGGCGCATGACGGACGACCACGCGGCGGATTCGCGCGCCACGGCCACGGAACGCGCCTTCATCGTCTCGTCCTCGCATCTCGCCAGTCCGGGCCATGAGGATCTCAGCGAATTCGAATTCGCGCTGACGGTGGTCAATCACGCCTTCCAGCGCTGGGTGGTGCGGGGCATGGCGGCGGCGGGCCTGCCCGATCTCTCGCCGCTGGATGCGCTGGTCCTGCACAGCGCCAATCACCGCCACCGGCAGAAAAGCATCTCGGACCTGATGTTCACGCTCAATCTGTCCGAACGCCATTCCCTCAACTACGCGATGAAGAAGCTCGACCGGCTGGGCCTGATCGCCCGCCGGCGCGACGGCAAGGAGGTCTTCGTCGGCACGACCGACAAGGGCCGCGCGGTGTGCGAGGAATATGCCCGCATCCGCCGGATCTGCCTGCTGGAACTGATCCCGCCCGACCGCAGCCCGGGCGGCAGCAGGATCGGCGACGTCGCGAAAGCCCTTCGCGTGCTGACGGGCTTTTACGAACAGGCCTCGCGCTCGGCCTCCTCGCTCTGACGGTCCGAATCCGAAATTCGCGTGCGCGTGTCTCGGGCGGGACATTGGCGGCGGCCGGCGCGGTTCATTCATGGCGGATCGCAAATGCCGGGGCGTGATAGCCGATCGGCGCGCCATCCGCCGCCAGGACGGCCTGCACCACGCCGTCGCGCGGCGCGACGATCGGCAGCAGCGCCGGACCGATTTCCACGAAGCCCAGGATCGT
>NZ_JABXXP010000732.1 GCF_013376155.1 Nguyenibacter vanlangensis | reverse complement strand
ATGCCGCGCCCGACGACGCGGCCTCGACCGCGATCCCGGTGCGTTCGCCCACCGCCTGTTCGCGCCCGGCCGAACGGCCCTGGATGACCAGGCCGATCCCGGGCCAGGTTTCGGCCAGGGCGAGCACATGGGCGTCGGCCTGCGCCCCGGTGCCGTAGATCAGGGCGCGACGCGGCGCCTGGGGCAGCAGATGGCGGATGCCGACCAGCGTCACCGCGGCGGTGCGGCGGCCGGTCGCGGTCGGGCCGTCCATCGCGAACAGGACCCGTCCCGTCGCGCCGTCGATGCAGGTCACCTGTCCTTGGATGGCGGGACGCCCCGCCGCCGGATTGTCGGGATAGACCGTCAGCAGCTTGTGGCACATCAGGTCCGGCCCCACGCAGGGCATGGACAGCAGCACCCCGCCCTCGACCGGGGCCTGCGTGACCTGGCGCTCGGGGCACAGGATACGGCCGGCGAGGTAATCCGGCAGGACGCGTTCCAGCGTTTCGACCAGAGCGGCAAACGGAAGTACCGCCGCCGTCCGCTCGGCGTCCAGGTCGCGCATGCCCTCCATCGTCCGTGGCCTCCTCAGCCGATATCGAAGGACACGCCCTGCGCCAGGGGCAGGGTTGCACCGTAATTGATCGTGTTGGTGGCGCGACGCATATAGGCCTTCCAGGCGTCCGAACCGGATTCGCGGCCGCCGCCGGTTTCCTTCTCGCCGCCGAAGGCCCCGCCGATCTCGGCCCCCGACGTGCCGATATTGACGTTGGCGATGCCGCAATCCGACCCGGCGGCGGACAGGAATCGCTCCGCCTGGCGCAGATCGGTGGTGAAGATGGACGAGGACAGGCCCTGCGGCACCGCATTCTGCAGCGCGATCGCCTGGTCGAGGTCCGAATATTTCATGACATACAGGATCGGCGCGAAGGTTTCCTGCAGCACCGGGCCGGCCTGCGTGGGCATTTCCACCAGCGCCGGCCGGACATAGAAGGCATCCGGATAGAGATCGGCGCCTTCGCGCATGCCGCCGGTCACCGCCCCGCCCAGCGCGCGGGCGGCGTCGAGCGCCTGCTGCATGCGCGCGAACGACGCGCCATCGATCAGCGGGCCGACCAGATTGCCTTCGTCCAGCGGGCTGCCGACGGTGACCGACCGGTAGGCGGCGCGCAGCCGGGCGACGAAAGCGTCATGAATGCTGTCATGCACGAACAGACGGCGCAGCGTGGTGCAGCGCTGGCCGGCCGTGCCCATGGCCGCGAAGGCGACGCCGCGCAGGGTCAGTTCCAGGTCGGCCGACGGGGTGACGATGGCGGCGTTGTTCCCGCCCAGTTCCAGGATGGCGCGCGCGAACCGGGC
>NZ_JABXXP010000731.1 GCF_013376155.1 Nguyenibacter vanlangensis | reverse complement strand
GGGCAGGTGCTGCGCGGCCCGGACGGCGCGCCGCTGTGGCTGGTGCCGCCGGGGGCGAAGCGGACGCGGGCGGATGCGATCGGCCGGCACATGAGCTGGCAATTGCTGGACGAGATGCCGGACTGGGAGGAGCAGACCGACACGCTGCTGCTGCAACTGTCCATCGTCGGCACGATGTTCCGCAAGACCTATTTCGACCCGGCGCTGCAGCGCAATGTCAGCGAGACCGTGGACCCGCTGCGCCTGTGCATCGACTACCGGGCGAAATCCTTCGTCACGGCGCCGCGCATCACCGAGGAGATCGACCTGTATCCGTGGGAGGTAGAGGAGCGGATCCGCGCCGGACTGTTCCTGGACGCGGAGTATGGCGCCAACCATGATGCGGGCGAGGACGGGGACGCGCCGGTGACGTTCCTGGAACAGCACCGGCGGCTGGACCTGGACGGGGACGGGTATGCCGAACCCTATATCGTGACGATCGCGCGGGATTCCGGCCGGCTGGCGCGGATCGTCGCGGGGTTCGACCGCGAGGGGGTGATGTTCGGCCGCGACGACCACCGGGTACGCCGGATCGACGCGATCGGGTATTACACGAAATATTCGTTTATCCCGTCGCCGGATTCCGCGATCTATGACATCGGATTCGGCGCGCTGCTGCATCCGTTGAACGCGGCGGTGAATACCAGCCTGAACCAGATGTTCGACGCCGCGCACCTGGCCAATGCCGGGGGCGGGTTCGTGGGATCGGGGATGTCGCTGAATGGCGGGGCGGTGCGCTTTCAGGTCGGGGAATACAAGGTCGTGAACGCGCCGGGCGCGGCCTTGCGGGAAAACCTGGTGCCGCTGCAATTTCCCGGCCCGAATCCGGTCCTGTTTCAGTTGCTGGGGTTTCTGGTCGATGCCGGGCGGGAGATCGCGTCGGTCAAGGACGTGCTGTCGGGCGCGATGCCGGGCAGCAACGTGCCGGGGATTCTGGGCCTGGCGGTGATCCAGCAGGGGCTGAAAGTGTTCAGCGCCATCTTCAAGCGGATTCATCGCGCGCTGGGACAGGAATTTCGCAAGCTGCACAGGCTGAACCGGATCTATCTGCCCGACGAGGTGGGGTTTCGGATCGGCGCGTCCTATTTCCGGGTCGGGCGGGCGGATTACGCGCAGGGCGGCGGGGTGGAACCGGTCTCGGACCCCGAGATCGTGACCGACATGCAGCAGATGGCGCGGGCGAATTTCCTGCTGGGATTCAAGGACGATCCCTGGTGCGACGGGCGCGAGATCCGCAGGCGGGCCTTTGCCGCCGCCGCGATCGGCGAGGTGGAGCACGTGCTGCGCGACGCGCCGGCGCCGG
>NZ_JABXXP010000730.1 GCF_013376155.1 Nguyenibacter vanlangensis | reverse complement strand
CGCAGGCGGGGCCGCCGGCTTGCGGTCGCAGCCGGCCAGCGCCAGTGCGGCGCAGGCGGCAAGAAGGGTGGCGCGGTGGGGGCGAGGGGACGTCATTGCGTGTTTTCAACCCAGGAGGACGTGATCGCCGGGACTGGACAGGAGGGAATCGCATGGCGATATGCATTGCGAAACCGACCCATGCACGACCGGCATAAGGAAACTGTTAGGTTTTCTTGATCGGAAACTATTTCGTTTCTAAATTCGGGTCAATAGCCCGCCACACCGTTCCGTGAAGGAGACCCGCGAATGCCCGCAACCGGGGCCACGATTTCGGACCTTGCGCTCTCTTCCCGCTCCGGGGAGCGAACAAGGCCCGGCGCCGAAAGGCGATGCCCCGGCCGCCCCCCGGTACTCGAGGGCGGCGAACGGCGCGAGCTGATCATCCAGGCGGCGTGCGAGGTGCTGCGCAACAACGGCTATCACGGCGCCTCGATGGACAAGCTGGCCCATCTGTCGGGTATGTCCAAGAAGACGATCTACCAGATGTTCGCCTCGAAGCTGGACCTGTTCCAGACCCTGATCCGCGAGCGCCTGTTCGACATGAAGTACCGCGCCTGGTGCCCCTGCCCCAACGTGGGGCCCGAGGAGGAGCTGGTGCAGATCCTGCTGTCGATCGCGGGCAGCATCCTGCAGCCCGACCGGATGAGCCTGACGCGCGCCATCGTCGGCGAGATCCGCGACGCCGGCGAGATCCGCAAGATCATGGAGGGCATCGAGATCAGCGGAAACAGCAACCAGGTCGAGGCCTGGCTGCACCGCCAGCGGGACGCCGGCACCTATGCGATCGACGACGTCGAGGACCTGGGGCGCGGCCTGTTCAACATGACCGTCGGCAAGATGGTCCTGGCCGAACTGTTCTATTGCAACAAGCCGCTCACCCGGCTGGAACTCGAAGCGAATATCCGCCGCTGGGTCCGCATCTTCCTGCGCGGCCTGCCCCCGCCGCCTCGCTGCCGCCATTCTCCGGCGGCCTGACGGCCTGAACGCCACGGGCGGGCTTCCGCCCGCCGGGAAAGAGGCTATCATCCCGGCAATGACCGCAGGACCTCCCTCCAGGACCGCCGGCCGGACCGCCCGTTTCTGCACCGGCTCCATCATGCGCCACGTCGTCGTCATGGCCGGGACGGGGGCGATCGGGCTGATGGCGGTCTTCGCGGTCGACCTGCTCAACCTGTTCTACATCTCGCGGCTGCGCGATCCGGCCCTGACGGCGGCGGTCGGCTTCACCGGCGCGGTGGGCTATGTGCAGATCGCGGTGTCGATCGGCATGTCGATCGGGCTGGGCGCCGTCACCGCGCGGCAGATCG
>NZ_JABXXP010000729.1 GCF_013376155.1 Nguyenibacter vanlangensis | reverse complement strand
CACTCGCCGCCCCCGCCGCCGGGGGCGCGCCAAGGCGTCAGCGCCGCCGGAATCCGGGCGCGGCGCAGCACATGGCGCGATCCGGACATCTCAAACATGGCGGGCTTCGCGCGGGGCGGTCTCAACCATGTCCGTCTCAGCCATGCTCGTGCCAGCGCCGCAGCACCCATTGCTGCAACCCCGCCATCACTCCGTACAGCACCAGCCCGGCCAGCGTGATCAGGGCCAGGGCGGCGAACATGCGCGGAATGTCCATCTGGAAACCCGATTGCAGGATTTCGTAGGCCAGTCCGGCGCTGTTGCCGCCCGTGCCGGCGACGAACTCGGCCACCACCGCCCCCACCAGCGCCAGGCCGCTGGAAATCCGCAACCCCGCCATGAACATCGGCACCGCGCTGGGGACCTGCAGCCGCCACAGGGTCTGGATCCGCGTGGCCTTGTGCATCCGAAAGAATGCCGCCAGCCCCGGGTCCACGCTGCGCAGCCCCTGCAGCGTGTTCGAGATGATCGGAAAGATCGCGATCAGCGTGGCGCAGATGACCAGCGCCGGCAGCGTCGTCTTGACCAGGATGATGATCAGCGGCGCCACCGCCACGATCGGCGTGACCTGCATGACGATCACGTACGGCATCAGGCTTCGCTCGATCATCCGGCTCTGCACCAGCAGAAACGCCACCAGCACCCCCAGGACCGCCGACAGGCCCAGCGCGATCATGGTGACCAGCAGCGTGCTGCGCAGCGCATGCAGCAGCGCCCATCCGTTCTGCACCAGCGCCGCGCCGATATCGCCGGGCGCGGGCATCAGATAGGGCGGGATGTGCCACAGCCGGCATCCCGCCTGCCACGCCAGCAGGACGGCCACCCCCACCAGCGTCGGCGCCGCGACCGCGGCGAGGCGCGCCCTCGTCGTTCCCCCCATCGTCAGGACTCCTCGTCCAGCCGGCTGGACGCGGATGCCTCGGCCAGCAGCGCCGTCAGGTCGCGGCAGATGGTGGCGAAGCGCGCGCTCAGCCGAAACGCGCCGTCCCGCGCGATCCCGGGTTCGATGACATATTCGGCGAAGACCCGGCCCGGATTGGCCGCCATCACGATCACCCGCGACGACAGGAACGCCGCCTCGTACAGCGAATGGGTGACGAACAGCGTCGTCAGCCCCTGCTGCGCGCACAGCCCCGCCATGTCCTCGTCCAGCCGGTTGCGCGTGCATTCGTCCAGCGCGCCGAACGGCTCGTCCATCAGCAGCAGGTCGGGATTCGTGACCAGCGCGCGGGCGATCGACACCCGCATGCGCATCCCGCCCGACAATTGCGCCGGAAAGCGCGCGGCCGCATGGGCCAGCCCCACCTGCT
>NZ_JABXXP010000728.1 GCF_013376155.1 Nguyenibacter vanlangensis | reverse complement strand
GCCTCATCGGCGCGGCCGCCCAGGCCGGCGCGGGAACGGTGCTGGACCACCCGGACATCGCCGAAGCCGCGCATGCGCTGCGGGACCACCTCCGGGCGCTGGGCGTGCTCAAATCGCCGCGCGGGCCCTCCGCCGATGCGTGACGATTTGCATGCTCTGCTGGACCGCCTGGCCTTCCGGCCGAAAAGCGTGCGCCACCCGCCCGTCCGCACGGTGGAGGAGGCGCATCTGCACTACGCGGGGCTGGAAGGCGCCCATACCAAAAACGCCTTCCTCAAGGATGCCAAAGGCGTGCTGGTGCTGGTCACCGTGCCGGCGGATTGCCGGCTGGACATGAAGGCGCTGCCGGCCCTGATCGGCAGCAAGCGCCTCTCCTTCGCAAGTCCCGACCTGATGCGCACGGTTCTGGGCACCGAGCCGGGCGCGCTGGGGCCGCTCAGCCTGATCGCCGACACGCGGCGCCAGGTCCGCTTCGCCCTCGAATCCTCGCTGCTCGAGGCCGACGCCATCACCTGTCATCCGCTGGACAACGCCGAAACCTGGGTGATCCCGCAAGGCGAATTCAAGCGGATCCTGGCCACTCTCGGCGTCGAACCGATCGTCTTTTCCCTCAAGGGCGCCGTTGGGTAAGGCCACCGCCGGGAACGCGTGACCGTTCGCGTCCCGGCGGTCAGCGGCGCCCTGTCAGTCGGGGAAAACGACGGTCCGGTGCCCGTCGAGAATGACGCGATGCTGAAGATGGTAATTCACCGCGCGCGACAGGACGCGGCGCTCCACGTCCCGGCCCTTGCGGATCAGGTCGTCGGGCGTATCCGCATGGGAAATGCGCTCGACATCCTGCTCGATGATCGGGCCCTCGTCGAGGTCGCCCGTGACGTAATGGGCGGTCGCCCCGATCAGTTTCACGCCCCTTGCGTGCGCCTGGTGATACGGGCGCGCGCCCTTGAACCCCGGCAGGAAGGAATGGTGGATGTTGATGCACCGTCCCGCCAGCCAGCCGGACATGTCGTCCGACAGCACCTGCATATAGCGCGCGAGAATGACCAGCTCCGCGCCGGTTTCCCCGATCAGCGCGCGCAGACGCGCCTCCTGCGCGGGTTTGGTCTCGCGGGTGACCGGCAGGTGATGGAACGGGATGTCGCCGGTATCGACGGCCTGCGTCGCTTCGCGCGGATGGTTCGATACGATGGCGACCGGGTCCATCGCCAGTTCGCCGATCCGCCAGCGATACAGCAGGTCGGCCAGGCAATGGTCGAATTTCGAGACCATGATCACCACGCGCTGCCGTCCGCGCGGCGGGTAAAGCCGCCAGTGCGCGTCGAACCGCGCGGCCACCGCCGCAAGCCCGGC
>NZ_JABXXP010000727.1 GCF_013376155.1 Nguyenibacter vanlangensis | reverse complement strand
CGGGGGCTTGGGTTGCGCGGCGCAGGCGGCCAGGGGCAGCAGGGCGACCCAGGTCCATCGCAGCGGGATCCATCGCGGGGAGGCCCATCGCGGAGCGGGCCATTTGGGAGAGGGACGGCGTGCATATGGGTTCATTGTCGTGGGCCCGTTATTGTGATTATGGGTCGTCGTGACGAGGCGAACGCCGAGCGAACGCGCCGCGCACGGCGCGGTTCGGCCGGTATTATGTCTCGCGGCGTGCGCGGGGGCGTTCGTCATGCGTCGCGGAACTCTTCCACGCAGGCGATCAGGCGGCGGCGGATGCCGGGTTCCAGGGCGGAATGGCCGGCGTCGGGGACCAGGCTGAGGGTCGCGCGCGGCCAGAGGCGGGACAGGTCCCATGCCGACTGGCTGGGGCAGACCATGTCGTAGCGGCCCTGGACGATGTGGCCGGGGATATGCGCGATGCGCGTCATGCCCGCCAGCAATCCTCCGGGCGGCAGGAACAGGTCGTGGCGGAAATAATGGGCTTCGATCCGCGCCAGGCCGACGACGGCGCGGTCATGCACGAAGCCGCTGACCAGGGACGGGGCGGGGATCAGGGTGGAACAGGTGCCCTCGTAGGACGCCCAGGCGCGGGACGCGGGCAGGTGGATGGCCGGGTCCGGGTCGAACAGCAGGCGGCAATAGCCGGCCAGCGGGTCGTTTCGGTCCTGTTCGGGCAGGTGGGACAGGAAGGCGGCGTGGGCGTCGGGGAAGACATGGGCCAGCCCATGGAAGAACCAGTCCAGTTCGCGCGGGCGGCCCAGGAAGATGCCGCGCAGGATCATGGCGCGTACCCGTTCGGGGTGGGCCTGGGCATAGGCCAGTGCGAGGGTCGAGCCCCAGGAGCCGCCGAACAGCAGCCAGTCCGCGATGTTCAGGTGGCGGCGCAGCATTTCGATGTCGGCCAGCAGGTGCGGCGTGGTGTTGGCGGCGACCGACGCGTGGGGACGCGAGCGGCCGGCGCCGCGCTGGTCGAACAGGACGATGCGCCAATGGTCGGGGTCGAAGAAGCGGCGATGCACCGCGCCGGCGCCGGCGCCCGGGCCGCCATGCAGGAACAGCACGGTCCGTCCGGACGGGTTGCCGGCCTGTTCCCAATAGAGTTCGTGCCCGTCGCCGACGGCGAGGAAGCCGCTGTCGAAGGGCGCGATGTCGGGAAACAGGTCGTAGCGTGGCATGGGGCGACTATACGGCATGCGGGCAGTGCGGGTAGATGTCCGTCATGATGTCTTCGCCTGCTTCCACCCCTGCTGCCCCCCCTGCTGCTATTGCGGCGCGGCCGTGCGCGGCGCGGTTTTTCCAGGCGGCCGGGGGTGTGCTCGGCCTGCTGTCGGT
>NZ_JABXXP010000726.1 GCF_013376155.1 Nguyenibacter vanlangensis | reverse complement strand
GCTCCCGCCGGCGATCACCGAACAGCGGCACCGACCGCCCCCCGCGCCGCTATAATCCCGGTTTCAGCACATAGCCCTTGCCACGCACCGTCTGCAGAAAGCGCGGCTCACGCGGATCGGACTCGATCCGCCGGCGCAGCCGCGTCACCTGCACGTCCACCGCCCGTTCGCCGATTTCCTCCATGTCCAGGACCCGCGCGATCTCCTCGCGCGACAGCGTCTCGTTGGGCCGGCGCGCCAGCACGGTCAGCAGCGCGACCTCGCCGCCGGTCAGATGCACGCTGCCCCCGGGGCCCTGCAGCAATCCCCGCGCGGGGTCGAATTCCAGGCCGCCCAGCCGCACCACGCGCAGATTCTCCGACGGCGCGGGCGGCGCGAAGCGGCGCAGATGCGCCTTCAGGCGCAACAGCAACTCGCGCGGCTCGAACGGCTTGCCCAGATAATCGTCCGCCCCGGCTTCCAGGCCGGTGATACGGTCCTCGGGCTCGCCCCGCGCCGTCAGCAGCAGGATCGGCAGATCCTGCCCCTCGTCGCGCAGCGCGCGGGTCAGCGCCAGCCCGGTCTCGCCGGGCATGGTCACGTCCAGCACCATCGCGTCGGGCTGCATGAACCCCAGCACCTGCCGCGCCTCCGCCGCCGACGCCGCCGCGCTGATACGGAATCCCTGCTCGGTCAGGTAACGCTGCAGCAGGCGCCGCAGCCTCGGGTCGTCATCCACCACCAGGATATGCGCCCCGGCGACCGCTCCATCCCGCGTTCCGCTGTCCCGTCCGTCCATGCCCCTCGCCCACACCCCTGCCGCCCGCGCCCCTTGCCAGGCCGCCCAACCCGACGCCTTCACATCCTGGCCCGACGCGCCCGCTCGCCCGCCGCGATCACATCTTCGAGCACGCGCCGCGTCCTGTCGTCCATAAGGCCCTGCATGACGCGACGGAACCCCTCGACCGACGCGGCGCCGACATCACGATACACGCCGACCAGCTTCTCGCGCTGCAGATCGAACAATTGCCGCTCCACCGCGGCCCCCGCCGCGGTCAGCGACAGCAGGCGCAGCCGGCGGTCCCGCCGTCCCACCTCCTGCGCGACATAATCCCGCGCCTGCAGTTCCCCCAGCGCGCGGCCCAGGCTCTGTTTCGTGATTCCCAGCAGGTCCTGCAGCGCGCCGACCGCGATGCCCGGATGGCGCCCGACCAGTTGCAATATCCGGTGATGCGCCCGCCCCAGCCCCAGCTCTTCCAGCACCGGATCGACCACCGCGCCGAAATCGCGCCAGGCCAGGGTCATCAGTTCCTGCGCCTGGCGCATCTCGTCTTCGCGCAGGAACAGCAGGCCGCTCCCGGCCCCCGCCGCTCCCGCCGGCCG
>NZ_JABXXP010000725.1 GCF_013376155.1 Nguyenibacter vanlangensis | reverse complement strand
GTGGATCTTCGGCACCGACCTGCTGCATCGCGGCGCCCGCCGCTTCGGACGGATGCGCCAGGCCGAACCGTCCTTCGCCACCGCGACCCTGCTGAGCTGGGCGGGGATGCGCGGCGTCGTCACGCTGGCGGCGGCGCTGTCCCTGCCGGTGTCGCTGCCGGGGCGCGACATCGTGCTGATCTGCGCCTTCGCCGTCATTTTGGTTACCGTGCTGCTGCAGGCCCCGACGCTGGCGCCGCTGATCCGCCTGCTGCGCGTCAGCGGCGCCAGCGAACTGATATTGCGGCGCGACAGCGAGGACCTGGCCTGGCTGCGCATGGCCCAGGCCCAGCATGCCCGGATCGCCGCCCTGTCGCACCAGCCCGACGGGACCGAACGCCATCCCCGCCTGCTGGAACAATATGGCCACCGCGTGCGGGTCGCCGCGGCCTATCGGGCCGACCGCGACGCGCACGAACCCCGGCGCATCGACCATTTCAACGCGATCATCGCCGCCATCGCGGCCGGCCGGCTGGCGGTATTGCGCATGCACCGCGCCGGCGAAATCGACGACCGCGTGCTGCGCACCCTGGAATACGAACTGGACCTGCAGCAGATGGCGGCCGAAAGCCAGGCCGAGGACGAAGCCTGAACCGGGCTAGCAGGCCACTAAAATATTGATTCTATTGTCCTCTCGATTCCGAAATTCGCTTGCGAATTTCGGAATCTAGGCGCCCCCCAGCCCGATTTCGTCCCTGCGTTCGGGGCCCTCACGCTCCGGGTCTCCGCGTTCCAGGCAATGCAGCAGGCAGTCCGGCACCGGTTCGCAGGCGACGGCATCGAATTTGCGATGCAGCGTCATACGGACCCAGTGATCGAAGAATGCCGCATTCACGGGATTATCCGAACCAATATACCCCAATGTCCGCCTCCGGCGCACGCCACCATTTCGCCCGCATGATTAAAAAGGAATTGGAAGTCGCTGGTTCTGTTGACATTTTTGTGACGGGCCACCGGCCGCGGAAAACCGCCATCCTGCCGCCCCCGCAGCGCGCCGGCGGGCGGAACCGCCCCTCTGCCGGGCCGTTCGCCCAATGGGCCCACATCCCATGGCAGGCCGCGCCACGGTCGCAGCAGGACTCCCTTCATGCCGAATCCCGATCCCGCGCCTTCCGGCCCCCCTTCTGCCGATTCGTCGCATTCCGATTCAGCGCATTCCGATTCATTACGTTCCGACGCCGCGCGTTCCCTGGCCCTTACCCGGCGCACCGCATGGAAGCTGCTCGGCGGGCTGGGCAGTGCGGCCACCCTGACGTCCACCCTGGCGTCTACCCTGGCGCCACCCCTGGCCGCCGCCCGGCCGGCGACGGCTCCGGCGGCCCCTTTGCC
>NZ_JABXXP010000724.1 GCF_013376155.1 Nguyenibacter vanlangensis | reverse complement strand
CGACGGCCCCCCGCGCATCAGCCGCGACCGCATCCAACGCCGCCTGGTGGTGCAGGCCAACGTGCGCGGGCGCGACCTCAGCTCCTACGTCGCCGCCGCCCAGGCCGCCGTCGCGGCGCGGGTGCATCTCCCCCCCGGCTACCGCATGATCTGGCAGGGCCAGTTCCGCAACCTGCAGTCGGCCATGGCCCGGCTCGATATCGTGGTGCCGATCGCGCTGGCGCTGATCTTCGCCCTGCTGGTGGTGGCCCTGGGCGCGGTCCGGCCGGCGCTGCTGGTGTTCGTCAACCTGCCGGTGGCCGCGACCGGGGGCATCCTCATGCTCTGGGCGCGCGGCCTGCCCTTCAGCATCTCGGCGGGCATCGGCTTCATCGCGCTGTTCGGGGTGGCCATCCTCAACGGCGTGGTGCTGGTCAGCTACATCCAGCATCTGCGCGCGCGCGGCATCCCGGTCGCCCGCGCGGCCTTCGAGGCCGCCGAGGAGCGCTTCCGCCCGGTCATCGCCACTGCCCTGGTCGCCAGCCTCGGCTTCTTCCCCATGGCCTTCTCCACCAGCGCGGGGGCCGAGGTCGAACGCCCCCTGGCCAGCGTGGTGATCGGCGGCCTTGTCTCATCGACCCTGTTGACCTTGCTGGTGCTGCCGTCGCTCTATGCACGGGTGATGCGCGACAGAAGCGACGCATGACGCGGACGGACATCCGTCCGCGCGGGCAAGGAGGGCATCGGTGCGGATCCTGATCGTCGAGGACGAAGCCGCCCTGGGCTCGGCGGTGCGGGACCGGCTCCGCCGCGCGGGCCACGCCGTGGACTGGTTCACCACGCTGGACGATTCCCGCGCCGCGCTCTCCGCCGCCGCCTATGATTTCCTGCTGCTCGATCTCGGCCTGCCCGACGGCAGCGGCCGCGACCTGCTGCGGCAGGTCCGGCGCGGCGGCTCGGCCATGGCCATCCTGATCACCACCGCGCAGGACCAGATCAGCGACCGCATCGCCGGCCTGTCCGACGGCGCGGACGACTATATCGTCAAGCCCTACGATTTCGACGAACTGCTCGCCCGGCTCGATGCGGTCTCGCGCCGCTACGTCGCCCTGGTCGACAACCGCCTGGAACTGGGCGAGGTCGAAATCGACCTCGCCCGCCGCCGCATGTCCCGCCTGGGACAGGACGTGGCGCTGACCGCGCGCGAATGGGCGGTGATCGAATTGCTGGCCCGCCGCGCCGGCGCCATCTGCTCGCGTGAACAGATCGAGGACGCGCTCTACGGCCTGGGCGAGGAAATCGAAAGCAACGCGATCGAGGTCTTCGTCAGCCGCGTCCGCAAGAAGGTCGGCCCCGGCCTGATCCGCACCGTGCGCGGCCGCGGCTACTGCCTGGC
>NZ_JABXXP010000723.1 GCF_013376155.1 Nguyenibacter vanlangensis | reverse complement strand
CCGCGCGCGAGAACGGGGCGCGGCGGGTCCTGGCCTGCGTCACACACGGGCTTTTCGCCCGCGCGGCGGGGCCGGTCCTGGCCGATCCGGCCATCGAGCGGATCATGGCGACCGACACCATCGACCCGGTCCCCCTGCCCGGCGGACCGGCGCGGGACAAGCTGGAAATCGTGCCGACCGCCGCCCTGTTCGCCGAGGCCATCGGCCGGTTGCACCGCGGCGAATCGCTGGCCGACCTGCTGGTGCTGTAGGCCGGGCGGATACCGTCGAGACCCTGGCGCCGTTGAAAATCCTGACGATCGCCGCCATGTTTTCACAAACAATCGGAAGATCGATACAGGTGTCATGCCGTACTGGCCCATATCCCGTCGCGGCGCGCGGATATTGTCCTCCGCCCTTGCGGCCTGCTGCGTCCTGACGGCGCCTCTGCCGGGTCTGGCGAGCGGCGCCGTGCCGGCGCGGACCGAAATCCAGGTCAAAATCGCCGATACCGGCTTTATCCCCGCGACCTTGACGATCGGGACCGGCGCCACGGTAACCTGGACCAACACCGGCGACACGGCGCACGAACTCGTCGCCACCGTCCAGGGGGTGCCCGAGCCGGAGATTTTCAGGTCGCCGCCGCTGGATATCGGCGACAGGTTTTCCTTCCGGTTCGCCGCACCGGGTCGGTATCGCTATTTCTGCGCGTATCATCCGGAGATGACCGGAACGGTGACCGTGCGATAGGAAAGCTTCCCCCGTCGCCGCGGATCAGGCGTTGCAGCCTCAACGCGTCGGACAGTGCCAGGCGCAGATAGGCACGCGCCTGGCCCGGCCATTTTTCCGGGGTACGCTGCCGGGCGTCGCGCAGATGCATGATGGCCAGCCGGGCCCGCAGCATGGCGCGATGGCTGCGATAGAACAGCAGCAGGGCATCCGTGCCGCGCCCCTGCATCACGGGCTTCAGGCGCCGCGCGATGCGCGCCCCGGCCCACGGCGCGCCCAGTCGCGCACATTCCAGTTGCAGGAAGGCGATTTCGTCGAGCGGATCGAGCGCCCGCAGGCGCGCGTCGAATTCCAGGCAGTCGATGATGGTGACATCCCGCGCCAGCCAGATATGTTCGGGCCGCAGATCGCCATGCGCGTCGACGATGCGTCCGGCCCGGATGCGCGCCAGGATCGCGCCGAAATGACGATGCAGGAACCGCGTCTGGATCCGGTCGATCCGCGCCACGATGCCCCAGGGCAGGTGCCAGGGCGGGGGAAAGCCCGGATCCAGCAGCACATGCCGGTTATAGGCCAGGGCGAGGTCCCAGGTGCGTCGCAGGGTGGGCGCGGCCGACCGGACGGGAACGGACGCCGCGTGCGCGTAGAACCGCGCCAGCGCGGCCGACAGC
>NZ_JABXXP010000722.1 GCF_013376155.1 Nguyenibacter vanlangensis | reverse complement strand
CGGCGGCGGTGCAGTTGCCCGCCGGCCTGGTGCTGGCGCTGCTGGGTCCGCTGCTGGCGGACCCGTCGGTGCTCAAGATCTTCCAGAACGCCAAGTTCGACCTGCTGGTGCTAACCCGCGCGGGCGCGCCGCAGCCGGCGCCGGTCGACGATACGATGCTGATCGCCTACGCCCAGTTCGCCGGCAAGCACGGCCAGGGCATGGACGAATTGTCGCGCCTGTACCTGGGCCACACCCCGATCCCCTATGACGCGGTAACGGGCACCGGGCGCAACCGCATCCCCTTCGCCCGGGTCGATCTGGCCCGGGCCACCGCCTATGCCGCCGAGGACGCGGACGTGACCCTGCGCCTGTGGCTGGCGCTGCGGCCGCAATTGCGCATCCACCGTTCGCTGGCGTTGTACGAGGCCCTGGAACGGCCGCTGGTGGCGGTGCTGGCGGACATGGAACGGACCGGCATCGCCATCGACGTGGCCGAACTGCGCCGCCTGTCGGCCGATTTCGCCGTCCGCATGGCCGGGATGGAGACCGAGATCCACCGCCTGGCCGGCCGGCCGTTCAATGTCGGCTCGCCCAAGCAGCTCGGCGAGATCCTGTTCGACGAGATGGGACTGCCGGGCGGCAAGCGGATGAAATCCGGCGCCTGGGGCACCGATTCGTCGGTCCTGCAGGATCTGTCCGACCAGGGGCACGACCTGCCGGGGCGGATCCTGGCCTGGCGGCAGCTCGCCAAGCTGAAATCGACCTATGCCGACGCGCTGGTGGGCCAGGCGGACCCCGGGACGGCGCGCGTGCATACCTCGTTCCAGATGGCCATCACCTCGACCGGGCGGCTTTCATCCAACGAGCCGAACCTGCAGAACATCCCCATCCGGACCGAGGAAGGCGGCCGCATCCGCCGCGCCTTCGTCGCCGGACCGGGGCAGGTGCTGCTGTCGGCCGATTATTCGCAGATCGAATTGCGGCTGCTGGCCCACGTGGCCAACATCCCCGCGTTGCGCGAGGCTTTCGCGCTGGGGCAGGACATCCATGCCCGCACCGCCTCCGAGGTGTTCGGCATCCCGATCGAAGGCATGGACCCCCTGACCCGCCGCCGGGCCAAGGCGATCAATTTCGGCATCATCTACGGCATAAGCGCGTTCGGGCTGGGGCGGCAGCTCGGTATTCCGCCGGGCGAGGCGCGCTCCTATATCGATGCCTATTTCGCGCGCTATCCGGGCATTCGCGACTATATGGAACGGATCAAGGACGAGGCACGGCGCCAGGGCTATGTCACCACCCCGTTCGGGCGGCGCTGCTGGGTGCCGGGCATCGCCGAGAAGAACGCGGCGCGCCGCGCCTATGCCGAGCGGCAGGCGATCAACGCGCCGCTGCAGGGC
>NZ_JABXXP010000721.1 GCF_013376155.1 Nguyenibacter vanlangensis | reverse complement strand
ATGCGCGACGGCTACCGGCTGCGCGCCTTCCTGCCCGGCGGCGCCTCCACCGCCTTCCTCGACGCGGCATCGCTCGACATCGCCCTCGATTACGCCACGGTGGAAAAGGCCGGCAGCCGGCTCGGCACCGGACTGGCCATCCTGCTGGACGACCGCGCCTGCCCCGTGGGCATGCTGCGCAATCTCGAACATTTCTTCGCCCAGGAATCCTGCGGCTGGTGCACGCCCTGCCGCGACGGCCTGCCCTGGGTCGAACGGCTGCTCGCCGCGATCGAAGAGGGCACGGGACAACCGCGCGACCTCGACCTTCTGGCCGACCATGTCCGGCTGATCGGCCCGCCGGGCCGTACCTTCTGCCCCCACGCCCCGGGCGCGATGGCGCCGCTGGCCAGCGGGCTCGACCTGTTCCGCGACGAATTCCTCGACCATCTGCGGCAGCATGGCTGCCCGCGCCGCATGGCGGCATAGGGGGGCAGGCCATGGCTACGACCCATATCGCCACAATCCATATCGATGGACGCCCCTATCCCGCCCGCACGGACGAAAACCTGCTGCAGGCATGCCTCGAAAACGGGTTCGACCTGCCCTATTTCTGCTGGCACCCCGACCTGGGCTCGGTGGGGGCGTGCCGGCAATGCGCGGTGCGCCAATATGCCGGCCCCGACGACCGGCGCGGCCGCATCGTCATGGCCTGCATGACGGCCGTGACCGACGGCGCCATCCTGTCGATCGCCGATGACGAGGCCCGGCAGTTCCGCGCCGGCATCATCGAATGGCTGATGACCAACCACCCCCATGACTGCCCGGTCTGCGCCGAGGGCGGCGAATGCCACCTCCAGGACATGACGGTCATGACCGGCCACGCCGTCCGGCGCTACCGCTTCGACAAGCGCACCCATCGCAACCAGGACCTGGGGCCCTTCGTCCGGCACGAGATGAATCGCTGCATCGCCTGCTATCGCTGCGTGCGCTTCTATCGCGACTATGCCGGCGGCACCGACCTCGCGGCCTTCGGCATGCATAACGACGTCTATTTCGGCCGCCAGGCCGACGGCGCGCTCGAAAGCGGCTTCGCCGGCAACCTGGTCGAAATCTGCCCGACCGGCGTCTTCACCGACAAACCCTTCACCCGGGTCTATGCCCGCAAATGGAACATGGACGGCGCGCCGTCGGTCTGCACCCATTGCGCGGTCGGCTGCAACATCATCGTCAATGCCCGCCAGGGCACGGTGCGGCGGGTGATGAATCGCTACCACGCGGCGGTCAACCGCTATTTCCTGTGCGATCGCGGGCGCTTCGGGCACGGCTTCGCCTCCGCGCCGACCCGCCTGGCCGTGCCGACCTGCCGGGTCGACGGGCAGCAGACGGTGGTGCCGGTG
>NZ_JABXXP010000720.1 GCF_013376155.1 Nguyenibacter vanlangensis | reverse complement strand
CCGCACGGCGTTGGCCGCCTGGGCCGGCACCGGGCCGGCGGCGGTGACGATCGCGCTGGACAATGACCGGACGATCCGGCGGCTGAATGCCCGGCATCGCGACCGGAACAAGCCGACCAATGTCCTGACGTTCGAATATCCGGGAGACTATCCCGGCGAACATGCGGGCGGGCCGACGGGCGGCGACATCATGATCGCGCTGGAGACGGTGCGGCGCGAGGCGCAGGCCGCCGGCCGGCCGATCCGCCACCATCTGGCGCATCTGGTGGTCCATGGCATCCTGCATCTGCGGGGGCATGACCATCACCAGGCCGGCGAGGCCAGGCGGATGGAAATGGCGGAATCCAGGATCCTGGGCCGGCTGTCCGTGCCCAACCCGTGGAAATACCGCGCAGGCATCGCGGGGGGTGGACAGTGAACCACGCTTCGCCCGACCCTGCCGCACCCGAAGGCGGGCCGGGCCGGGCCGATGAGGCCCATCCGCAGCGTCAGCGCGGAAAGGGGCTGCTGTCGCTGTTCGGCCGGCGGCGCGTCGAGCAGGGACTGCGCCATTCGATCGCCGCCCTGGTGCAGGAAGCCGACGACGCGGAAGGCGACGGCGGGGATGGCGGTTCGGAACTGGACCGGCAGGAACGCGCGCTGATCGCCAACGTGCTGCGGCTGCGCGGCATTACCGCCGACGACGTGATGGTGCCGCGCGCCGATATCGTGGCGATGCCGGTGACGCTGAGCCTGGACGAGGCGCTGGCGCTGATGCGCCGCGAGAACCATTCACGCATGCCGGTCTATCGCGAGCAACTGGACGACATCGTGGGCATGATCCATGTGAAGGATCTGATCGCCTATGCCGGCACCAGCGAGGCGTTCAGCGTGGAGGCGCTGCTGCGCCAGCCGCTGATGGTCGCGCCGCAGATCCCGGTGCTTGACCTGCTGCTGCAGATGCGGCAGCGCCGGGTCCACCTGGCGCTGGTAATCGACGAATATGGCGGCGTCGACGGGCTGGTGACCATCGAGGACCTGGTGGAGACGATCGTCGGCGACATTTCCGACGAACATGACGAGCCGACCGCCGTGCTGATCCAGGAACGGCCGGACGGGACATTCGACGTGGATGCGCGGCTGCCGGTGGGAGAGTTCGAGGCCAGGATGGGGTCGATCCTGACGGAGGCCGAACGCGAGGCGGAAATCGAGACCGTGGGCGGGCTGGTGTTCTATCTGGCCGGGCATGTCCCGACGCGGGGCGAGGTGCTGACCCACGAGAGCGGGCTGGTATTCCGGGTGCTGGATGCGGATTCGCTGCATATCCGCAAGGTCCGGGTCCGTCCCCCGCCGCCGGCCGCGCCCCCCGCGCCCGCCCTCTGACGAACCGACCCGTCGCGGCCGG
>NZ_JABXXP010000719.1 GCF_013376155.1 Nguyenibacter vanlangensis | reverse complement strand
CGCCAGCGCGCTGTCGGTGGCGGGGGGACATGTGGGGATGGTGGCCGGCCCGCGTGCCCGCGCCCTGCTGTGGGAGAGGCTGGGCGCGTGGCTGCTGCGCCATGGATGAACGGCGGGCGGGCGGATAAAGCGGGTGGCCGGGGGCGGGAGATCCTGTAAAACCGGAGCGACGTCGTTCGGGCGCCCCATCCATCAAGCCCCGCCCATCAGGCCCCATCCACCAGGGAAACATCCATGATCAGTGCCGAGCGCCAGACACCGCGCGTAGCCCTGGTGACCGGCGGCACGCGCGGGATCGGCGCGGCGGTCAGCCGGGCGCTGCGCGATGCCGGGCGGCGTGTCGTCGCCACCTATACCGCCCGGCGGGACGAGGCGCGGGCGTTCGAATCGGCCACCGGCATCCGGACAATGGCCTTCGACGTCGGGGATTTCGCGGCGTGCGAGGATGCGCTGGCGCGGATCGCCGCGGAAGACGGGCCGGTGACGATCCTGGTCAACAATGCCGGGATCACGCGGGATTCGACCATTGGAAAGATGACCCGCGCGGCGTGGGACGCGGTGATCGACACCAACCTGGGCGCCGCGTTCAATCTGTGCCGGCTGACCATGCCCGCCATGCGGACGGAGGGTTTCGGCCGGATCATCAACATGGCGAGCATCAACGGCCAGATCGGCCAGTTCGGCCAGGCGAACTATGCGGCCTCGAAGGCCGGGCTGCAGGGCCTGACCCGCGCGCTGGCGCTGGAGGGCGCGCGGCACAACATCACCGTCAATACCTTGGCCCCGGGCTATATCGACACGGCGATGCTGGACACCGTGCCGCCGCAGATCCTGGCCGACATCGTGGGACGGATTCCGGTCGGGCGGCTGGGCACGGCCGACGAGGTGGCGCGCTGCGTCACCTTTCTGACCGCCGAGGAGTCGGGCTTCATCACCGGGTCGACCCTGTCGGTCAATGGCGGGCAGCATATGGCGTAAAGCTGCCGCCCGGGGCGGGGTCAGGCGGCGCCGAGGGCCGGGGCGATGCGGCCTTCGGCGTCGACGCGGAATGCGGCGGCGCCGGTGGAGAGCAGAATCTGGCTGTGCTCGCAGGGGCCGAGGCCGGTGCAATGGGTCACGCGGCGGATGCGCATCAGCGTGCTGGCGGGCGGCAGGCGCAGCCAGTCGGCGACGGCCGGGCCGATCGCGGCGAGATCGACCGACACGTCGGCATGGTCGATCGCAAGCCCCAGCCGCCGGGTGAGGATTTCCGCCGAGGATGTTTCGCGGGCCATGTCCCTGGTGATCCGCTCGGCCAGGGCGGGAGGATAATGGACCTCGGTCACCGCGACGCGCCTTCCGTTGACGGAAAAGCCGCGGCGCAGGCCCAGCGCCGTGTCGCCCAG
>NZ_JABXXP010000718.1 GCF_013376155.1 Nguyenibacter vanlangensis | reverse complement strand
GGAGTTCAAGCGCATCGCCATGCGAGCCTGCAAAACCGACCGGAGCTTCGAGGCGATGATATATCTCGCCGCAGGTGTCATCAACTCACGCTAAATCCCCACAGACCCTAGGGCCGGTACCGGCCGACGAAGCTGTAGCGGCTGCCCGAAGAGGTGAAGATCCCCTTCATCACCACCCGGCCGCCGACCCAGGTCCGCCGCATGAGCTGCAGGCATGCCTCGGGCTCGCGCAGGTCCAGCAGGGCGCAGATCGCGGGGTCCGGCGTGACCGCGAAGACGACATGTTCGACGTCCTCGGCCGCGGCGATGCGCGACAGGTAGCGGTGCGGGTGGGTGAGGGTGAAATCCTGGTCGAGAAAATCGGGGGCGAAATGCGGCGAGACGAACCGTTCCTCGACCTGGAGGGGGGTGCCGTCCTCGTAATGCACGATCACCGAGTGGAACAGCCGCGCGCCGGGGCGCTGTTCGAAGGCGGTGGCGAGGTCGCTGTCCGCCCGCCGTTCGTCCAGCGCGACGACGCGGGTGGTGTGCGTGTGGCCGCCGGCCGTGATGTCGTCGGCGATGTCGCGCAGTTCCAGCATTTCGACCCGCTGGCGGGGCTCGGCGACGAAGGTCCCGACCCCCTGGGCGCGGGTCACGACCCCTTCGGCCATCAGTTCCCTGAGCGCGCGGTGGACCGTCATCCGCGATACGCCCAACTGCTCGACCAGTTCGCTTTCCGACGGCAGGCGGCGGCCGGCCTGCCATTCCCCGGCCGCGATGCGCCCGGTTATGTAGAGCTTGACCTGCTCGTAGCGCGCGGCCGGCTTTTCCTGGGCGATGATGGGCGGCACGCTTGGCTCTCCCGCTAGCTTGGCTCTCCCGCTAGACAGAGTCTGCTTGAGATTGGGTTGGCGGCGCATCCGGCACGCCGGCGAAGATCCGCGCGGCGGGCCGCTGGCCGCCGATCCAGTAGGACAGTTCGTGCGGGCCGTCGATATCCCAGAGCGCCATGTCCGCGGCGAATCCCACGGCCAGCCGCCCGACCCTGTCCCCCAGCCCAAGGGCCGCGGCGGCGACATGGGTGTGCCCCGCCAATGCCTCGCCCGGCGTCAGGCGGAAGAGCGTGCAGGCCATGTTCATGATGCCGGTGGGGGTCAGGACGGGCGAGGTGCCGGGATTGCAGTCCGTTGCCAGGCCGATCCGCACCCCGTGGCGGCGCAGCAGCTCGACGGGGGGCGGCCGGGTTTCGCGCGTGAAGTAGAATGCCCCGGGCAGCAGGATCGCGACGGTGCCGGCCCGCGCCATCGCCGCGATGCCCGCCTCGTCGGCATATTCGAGATGGTCGGCCGACAGGGCCCCCCACCGCGCCGCCAGGGCGGAGCCGGACAGGTCGGACAACTGGTC
>NZ_JABXXP010000717.1 GCF_013376155.1 Nguyenibacter vanlangensis | reverse complement strand
GGCCACTTCGGCGCTGACCGCGCCATGGCGCTCCAGCAGCACGCGCGGCACGCCCAGCACGGCCATCTTCATGTCGTTGGAATAGGTCACGAACCCGCCCTCGACCATGCCGGACGATCCGCCATGCTGCGTCAGCGCCCCGGCGACCAGCCCGCCGGTACAGCTCTCGGCCGTCACCACGCGCAGCCCCGCATCCCCCAGCACCGCCAGGATCCGGGCCGCCTGCGCCAGCACCGCCGCGTCCAGCACCATGTCCATGCTCCAGCTCCCTCGATGATCCGTCATCCGGGCCCGACAGCCAGGGCCGCCCGGAACCCGGTTACAGCGCGACCAGATAGCGCAGCAGGGTCAGCCCCCCCGCCGCCAGCACGCCCGCCACCACATCGTCGCCCATGATCCCCAGCGCATCATGCCGCCGGTCGAACCAGCCGACCGGCCCCGGCTTGGTGATGTCGAACAGGCGGAACAGCAGAAACGCCAGCAACAGCCACAAGATGCCGATCCGGTCCGGATGCCACGGATCGACCCGCCCGGCGCCCAGCGCCAGGGGCATCAGCGCGATCCACATCCCCGCCACCTCGTCGATCACGATCCAGCCGAAATCCTCGCCGCCGCTGACCCGCGCGGTCGCCAGATAGCCGACGGCGCAACAGGCCAGGATCGCCGCCCCCAGGATCATCGGATGACCGACCAGCAGCAGCCCGCAGGCCAGCGCGGCCAGCGACCCCACGGTGCCGGGCGCCAGGGGCGAAAATCCGCACCCCCCGAAACTCGCGACCAGCCGGGCAACGCTCACCGGCCGCCTCCAGCCCCGATCCCGGCATCGGCGGAAGCGGCCGCCACGGAATCGTCACCCCCGGAATCGGCACCCCCAGAATCGCCCCCCCCTGACCGGGCGGCCGCAAATGCCTGATAGATCGCCATGTTTTCCTCCACCCGCTGGATATAGCCCCGGGTCTCGGCGTACGGAATGCTCTCGATCCAGTCCAGCATCGCATCCGTGGCCAGCATCGCATCCGCCGTCGGCCGCGCGCGCGCCGGATCACCCAGCATGTCCAGCCACTGGTCCGTCCGATGCGGCCCCGCATTGTACGCCGCCAGCACATAGGGCACCGACCCGCCGAATTTCTGCATCAGCCGCGCCAGGTACGCGCTGCCGATCTTCATGTTCAGGTCCGGATCGGTCAGGCTGGCGCCGGTCAGCGGACCGGTGGCCAGCCGCGCCTGGCGCGACACGTAGCGCGCCGCCGCCGGCAGAAGCTGCATCAGCCCATAGGCGCCGGCCGGGCTGACGATGGCGGGATCGAACCCGCTTTCCTGCCGGATCACCGCCAGCAGGAAACCCGCCGGCAGGTCGGTCTCGGGCGGCGACAGCGGCGCCGGCCAG
>NZ_JABXXP010000716.1 GCF_013376155.1 Nguyenibacter vanlangensis | reverse complement strand
GACGCGGTCTATGGCGCGCTGCCCGGCTTCGACGAGAGCATGAGCGACGACGACACCAACGTCTCGGCCTGGCGTTTCGCCGCCCTGCCCGGGCTGCTGGTCACGACGCGGCGCCATCCGGTGCCGGCGCTGGGCGCGGCCTATCGCTGGCTGCAGCATGACGACACGCCGCGCAACCCGGCCGAAGTCGTCGATTTCACGCTGCTGGAATTCGCCGACAGCGTGCGGCGCACGCTGGCCATGCTGGACGACCAGCTTGACCGGGCCGAGGATCTTCTGCTCACACTCGACCAGCATACCGATTTCGGCCGCATCAGCGGCCTGATCGGCAAGGTGCGGCGCCGGTCGACCGAACTGCGCCGGGTCACGACGCCAGTCGACCGTATCTTCCACAGCGAGGACCTGGAGTTGCCTGAATGGGCCGAGGACGATATCCGCGACCGCTCGCAGCGCCAGATCCATGCGGCGCTGGACGACCTGATGGCGCTGCAGGACCGCGCCCGCGCGCTGCAGGATGAGCTGGCGTCGGGCCAGGCCGAGGAGACCAACCGGCGCCTCTATACCGTGTCGATCGTGACCACGCTGATGCTGCCGGCGACGTTCGTCACCGGGTTCTTCGGCATGAATACCGGCGGGATGTTCCTGGCCTCGGGCGCGTTCGGCACGGTCGAGGCCGGCTTTGTATGCGCGCTGTTCATGGGCATTACGTGGCTGCTCCTCAAATTCGCCAAACTGCTCTGATCCAAATCTGCTCTGAAAATATCTGTTCGGATCCGTCCGGCGATGCCGGGAACCGCGAAGGGATCATCACCGTCATGGACGTTCAGACCGACACCCACCCGTCCCCCCACGAGCCGGCGACCCAGGACGCGTTCCCGGTCGCGGCGAAGTCGCTGCTGTCCGAACGGCGGCTGCATACGCTCAAGCAGGGAGACATGTTCGGCGTCTTCGACCAGACGGGCGATATCCTGTTCGGCGACGGGATCGCGGACGGGCTGTATTTCCACGATACGCGCTATCTGTCCGGGCTGTCGCTGAGCCTGCAGGGCACGCGGCCGATCCTGCTGTCCTCGACGGTGCGCGAAAACAACGTCATGCTGTCGGTCGACCTGACCAATACCGATATCGAAGGCCCGGAGGGGACCGATACCCCGGCGATGAACCACGACCTGCTGCATGTGCGGCGGTCGCGCTTTCTGTGGAACCGCGTCTGCTACGAGCGTCTGGAGATCCGCAATTTCGACGTCGTGCCGCGCACCGCGCTGCTGGATATCCGTTTTTCGGCCGATTTCGCCGATCTGTTCGAGGCGCGCGGCTCGACCCGCGCGCGGCGCGGCACCCGCCTGCCGCCCCAGGTCGGCGAGAGCGAGGTCAGCCTGGCCTATGACGG
>NZ_JABXXP010000715.1 GCF_013376155.1 Nguyenibacter vanlangensis | reverse complement strand
CCCGTCGTCCGGCCGCCGCGCCCGGCCCGCCGTACTCAGCGTGCCGGCGGACGGCCCGGCTTGGCGCCCACGGTCTCGGTGATGTCGGCGCCGGTTTCCTGATCGACCACCCGCATCGACAGCTTCACCTTGCCGCGATCATCGAAGCCCAGGACCTTCACCTTCACCACGTCGCCCTGGTTGACCACGTCGGTGGTCTTCGCCACCCGGCCCTGCGACAGTTCCGAAATATGGACCAGGCCGTCGCGCGCGCCCAGGAAGTTCACGAACGCGCCGAAATCGGCGGTCTTGACCACCTTGCCGGTATAGATCGCCCCCAGTTCGGGCTCGGCCACGATGCCGCGGATCCGCTCGATCGCCTTGGCGGCCTGATCTTCGGACGTGGCGGCGATCATGATCGTGCCGTCATCGTTGATGTCGATCTTCGCACCCGAATATTCAACGATCTCGCGGATCACCTTTCCGCCCTGGCCGATCACGTCGCGGATCTTTTCCTTGGGCACGGAGATCGTGGTGATCTTCGGCGCCGAGGCCGAGACGTCGGCGCGGCCTTCGGTCAGCGCCTTGGCCATCTCGCCCAGGATGTGCAGCCGGCCCTCGCGCGCCTGTTCCAGCGCGATCTTCATGATCTCGGGCGTGATCGAGGTGATCTTGATGTCCATCTGCAGCGAGGTGACGCCCAGCTCGGTGCCCGCGACCTTGAAGTCCATGTCGCCCAGGTGATCTTCATCCCCCAGGATGTCGGACAGCACGGCGAAGCCGCGATCTTCCTTGATCAGCCCCATGGCGATGCCGGCCACCGGGCGGCGCAGCGGCACGCCGGCATCCATCAGCGCCAGCGAGGTGCCGCACACCGTGGCCATCGAGGACGACCCGTTGCTCTCGGTGATCTCGGAGACGATGCGCATCGTGTAGGGGAAAGCGTCCTTGCCGGGCAGCAGCGGATGCACCGCGCGCCAGGCCAGCTTGCCGTGCCCGATCTCGCGCCGGCCGGGCGAGCCCATGCGGCCGCACTCGCCCACCGAATAAGGCGGGAAATTATAGTGCAGCATGAAATTGGTGCGGTATTCGCCTTCCAGCGCGTCGATCACCTGCTCGTCCTGGGCGGTGCCCAGCGTGGCGACGACCAGGGCCTGGGTCTCGCCGCGGGTGAACAGGGCCGAGCCATGGGCGCGCGGCAGGATGCCGACCTCGGACACGATCGGGCGGACCGTCTTCAGGTCGCGCCCGTCGATGCGCAGGCCGGTATCCAGCACGGCGCTGCGCACCACGTCGGCTTCCAGCTCCTTCAGCATCGGCTTGGCCGCGTCGGCGTTCAGGCCTTCCGCCGCCAGGCCGGCCAGTACGGCCTCCTTCGCGGCGCCGACCTTCTTGTAGCGCTCCTGCTTCAC
>NZ_JABXXP010000714.1 GCF_013376155.1 Nguyenibacter vanlangensis | reverse complement strand
ACAACCTGGCGATGCAGGGCCTCGGCCCAGGCCCGCTGGGCGGCGCGGATGCGCGCCCGGTCGGCTTCGGTCAGGATTTCTTCCGTCGGCAGGATCGTATCGTCGGGCGGCTCGCGCGCCGCGGCCACGTCCAGCCGGCGCACGGCCAGCCGTCCGGCCACGTCCCGCGCCGCATCCAGCAACGCCGCCACCTGGTCGGGACGATTCAGCAGGATCAGCAGACCGGTCATGACGCCCTCCGGCCGCGCGGCTCAGGCTACGATATTTTCAACTATGCACCGCGGCCACGCCATTCAATCGCCTCGATATCCCGACGCCGTGGGACGCCCTGGCCGGCTCCGAAATCCACGAACGGGTTCGAAGCCGGGGGCGTCAGCGGTCCGTCAGGCGGAACTCGATGCGCCGGTTGCGGGCAAAGGCCGCCTGGGTGTCATGCGCGTCCAGCGGCTGGAAATCGGCGAAACCGGTCGCCGCCAGGTGATGCGGGCTGATCCCTTCGGCGATCAGCAGCTTCACCACCGTGATCGCGCGGGCCGAAGACAATTCCCAGTTGCTGGCGAAGGCCGTATGGATCGGCTGGCGGTCGGCATGCCCGTCCACCCGCAGGATCCACGGTATCCCCCCCGGAATCTGCGACGACACCTGGCGGAACGTCCGGGCCAGGGTGCGGATCTCGGCCACGCCCTTGGGCGACAAATCCGCGCTGCCCGGCGGGAACAGCACCTCGCTCTGGAACACGAACCGGTCGCCGACGACCTGCACGCCCTGCTGGTCCTTCAGGATGTCACGCAGCCGGCCGAAGAATTCCGAACGATAACGCTGCAACTGCTCGACCTTGTCGGCCAGCGCCACGTTCAGCTTCAGGCCCAGATCGTCGATCCTGCGGTCCCGGTCGCGGATCTCGTTCTGCGAGATATCCAGCATCGCCGTCGCGGCTGACAATTGCTGGCGCAACTGGTCCAGTTGCGCGCCCAGCTCGCTCACCTGCTGCGCGCTGGCCTGCGCCAGTCGCGCCTGGTTGTCGCGCTCGGCGGCCGTCTGCGTCACCTGCGCGGTCAGCGACGTCTCCATCGCCAGGTCCTTCGCATGCGCGCTCTGCAGGGACGCGACCGAAAGCTGCAGCGACTGGTTGTGGCTCTTCTCCAGCGACAGCATCTCGCTCAACTGGGCGACCTGCCGGGCAAGCTGCTCCATCGCCTGCTGGCGCTTGTTCAGCACCACCGACAGGAACGCCTGCCCCAGCACGAACACCAGCAGCACGAAGATGACGACCATCAGCAGGGTGGACAGCGCGTCCACATATCCCGGCCAGGCGTCCAGCCCGGCATGGGTCTGGCGGCGGCGGCGTGCCATGCGCGTTCCCCTGCGGTCAGGGTGCGCGCGCGCCGGCC
>NZ_JABXXP010000713.1 GCF_013376155.1 Nguyenibacter vanlangensis | reverse complement strand
CCCCCCGCCGACCCGCGCCCCGCATGCCGCACCCTGCGCCGGCAGATGGCGGTGCTGGACGACTGGATCGCCCAGCGGCAGGACGAGGGCGTACCCTTCGTGCTGATGGGCGATTTCAACCGCGACCTGACGCCGCGCGATCCCTATTTCCGCGCCTGGCAGGGGGACGGCCCGCTGACCCTGGCCACCGCCTTGCATGCCAGCCCCTGCTGGGGCGGGGCCTATTTCATCGATCATGTGCTGCTGGGCAATCGCGGCCGCGACTGGCTGGTCGCCGACAGCCTGCGGGTGCTGACTTACGACCAGCAGGACCCTGCCTGGGCGGCCCGGCTGTCCGATCATTGCCCGGTATCCGTCCGCCTGCGGATGCCGTAGCATTTACGGGCTAGAGCATTTCCGCTGAACACCGGTTCAGCGGAAATGCTCTATGTTGTTATTTTATCGAGCATCTTCACCCGTTCAAACGATTCCGTTTGAACGGGATCTGCTCTAATTGGCTGCGAAAGGACAGGTGCGATGGAACAACGCTCTCTCGGCCGCTCGGGCCTGCGCGTCTCCGCCGTCGGGCTGGGCTGCAACAATCTGGGCGGACGGATCGGGCTGGAGGAATCCCGCGCCGTCGTCCACCAGGCGCTGGACAGCGGGATCACGCTGTTCGACGTCGCCGACGTCTATGGCCGGCGCGAGGCCCATTACGGCGCGTCCGAGGAAACGCTGGGGGCGCTTCTGGGCGCGCGGCGCGACGACATCGTGCTGGCGACCAAGTTCGGCATGCCGATGGACGCCGAGGGCCGCAGCCAGGGGGCCTCGCGCCGCTATATCCGCACCGCCGTCGAGGCCAGCCTGCGGCGCCTGCGCACCGACCGCATCGATCTGTACCAGATCCACACCCCCGACCCCGCCACCCCGATCGAGGAAACGCTGCGGGCGCTGGACGACCTGATCCGCGACGGCAAGGTGCTATATGCGGGCTGCTCCAATTTCCCGGCATGGCAGGTGGCCGATGCGCATCACGTGGCGCGCGCCGCCGGGCTGAACGGCCTGGTCTCGTGCCAGGACGAATTGTCGCTGCTGGCCCGCGGCGCGGAACGCGACCTGATCCCGGCCATGCGCCGCTACGGCCTGGGGCTGCTGCCCTATTTCCCGCTGGCCAGCGGCGTGCTGACGGGCAAATATCGCCGCGACACGCCCTTGCCGGCGGGCAGCCGCCTGACGGCATGGACACATCTGCGCGACCGCTACCTGACCGACGCCAACTGGGCCCTGCTGGACCGGCTGGAGGCCGTGGCGCGCGATTTCGGCCGCACGCTGACCGAACTGGCCTTCGGCTGGCTGCTGGCGCAGGACGTGGTGGCCTCGGTCATCGCCGGCGCGACCCGGCCCGAGCAGGTCG
>NZ_JABXXP010000712.1 GCF_013376155.1 Nguyenibacter vanlangensis | reverse complement strand
CGGGGCCTTGCCCGCCCCGACGCCGCGCGCCGCTTCGCCGACCTGATCGAAGCCCGGATCGCGGAACGCTTGCACCGGACGCCCCGCCCCGCCTATCCGACAGCCGCCAAGACGGAGACCCCAGAATGAGAGCCCTGCCCCTTTCCATCGGCACCATCCATTTCGTCGGGATCGGCGGCATCGGCATGTCCGGAATCGCCGAGGTGCTGCATCTGCTGGGCTACGCCGTCCAGGGGTCGGACATCGCGGAGAACGCCAACGTCCTGCGCCTGCGCGCCGCCGGGATCAAGGTCGCGATCGGCCATGACGCCGCCAATCTCGGCGCGGCCCAGGTCGTGGTCACCTCGACGGCGGTCAAGCGCGACAATCCCGAGGTCCTGGCCGCCCGCGCGCGCCTGATCCCGGTGGTCCGCCGCGCGGAAATGCTGGCCGAGCTGATGCGCCTGCGCTGGTCGGTGGCCGTCGGCGGCACCCACGGCAAGACCACCACCACCAGCCTGATCGCCGCGGTGCTCGAAGCCGCCCGCCTCGACCCCACGGTGATCAATGGCGGCATCATCGAGGCCTACGGCACCAACACCCGCATGGGCTCGGGCGACTGGATGGTGGTCGAGGCCGACGAATCCGACGGCTCCTTCCTGCGCCTCCCCTCGGTGATCACCGTCGTCACCAACATGGACCCCGAGCATCTCGACCATTGGGGCACGGCCGAGGCGATGCAGGCCGCCTACGACCAGTTCGTCGCCAACATCCCCTTCTACGGCTTCGCCGTGCTGTGCATCGACCACCCGGCGGTGCAGCAGATGATCCCCCGCCTGTCCGACCACCGCATCATCACCTACGGCTTCTCGCCGCAGGCCGACATCCGGGCGGAAAAGATCATCACCGACAAGCTCGGCGCGACGTTCGAGGTCGTGGTGACCAACCGCAACCGCAACCGCACCCGCCGCGCCGGCCCGTTCCGCCTGCCCATGCTCGGCCATCACAACGTGCAGAACGCCCTGGCCGCGATCGCCGTCGGGGTCGAGATGGAAATCGACGACGCCACCATCCGCTCGGCCTTCGCCGGCTTCCGCGGCGTCAAGCGCCGCTTCACCCGCACCGGCGAAACCGGCGGCGTCACCGTGATCGACGATTACGGCCATCACCCGGTCGAAATCGCCGCCGTGCTCAAGGCCGCGCGCCAGGCCGGGGCGCGCGACGTCATCGCCGTGGTCCAGCCCCACCGCTATTCGCGGCTGCAGACCCTGTTCGGCGAGTTCTGCACCTGCATGAACGATGCCGGCACCGTCATCGTGGCCGACGTCTACGCCGCCGGCGAAACCCCGATCGACGGCATCAGCCGCGACGCCCTGGTCGAGGGCCTGCGCGAACGCGGCCACCGCTCGGTGGTCCCG
>NZ_JABXXP010000711.1 GCF_013376155.1 Nguyenibacter vanlangensis | reverse complement strand
GGGCGCGTCCAACCAGGGCGAGCTGGGCCAGGCCGGCCAGGGCTTCGTCGACCAGTTGATGTTCTGGCATGGCGGCGGCGCCGGCAGCGTGGTGGACGGTGCGGCCGAAAATCGTCGCCTGCGCCGGAACGCAGCACTGGGCAACAGCCCGACCCAGGGGGCCACCCCGACCTTGAAGGGCGGGTCGTAACCGCCCGCGACCGGTCCCGGCGATTGCCTGCTCCGCCCTTTCGGGGCGGTTTCGGCGGCGCGGCGGCGGCATTCGGTACGGCGTAAGGCGGATTGGGCCTCTCGATGAGCGACGATCGCGCCCTGTCCCGACCGGCATCGCCCCTTGCCCATATGCGGGACAGGATGGCCGAGGCGGATGCCGCGTTCAGGGCCGGTCTCGATACCGCCGCGACTGAGGCCGACATCCTGCGGCTTGCGCGAAACCTGCTCGGCCTGTGCGACGAGGTTGCCGAGACGTTGCGGCATCTTGCTCCGGTGAAGGCCCTGGCCTGCCGGGCCGGATGCGATACGTGCTGCCACAGTCTGATCCAGGTGAATCCGGTCTTCGCCATTCTGGCGATGGCGGAGGCGCGCCGGACCTTTTCCGCCGACCAATTCGAGATTTTGAGGGACAGGCTGGTTTCGGGCAGCTCTTTCTGCCCGTTTCTGTTCGACGGCGCGTGCGCGATCTATCAGAGCCGCCCGATGGTGTGCCGTGGCTATTACAGTTTCGACCTGGCGCTGTGCAGGCAAGGCGATTATTGCGAGAAGGACCTGGGATACCAGGGCGACGGCGCGCACGCCGCGCATCAGCTCATGATTTTTCTGTTTGCCCTGGAAAAGCGTCTCGAATCGATCGAAGAGTCTCTGGGCCTCGATTCCGGGCCGGTCTTCCTGCATGCGGCGGCGCGCGTTCTTCTGGAGGGGCCGGACGCGGCGCGGCGCTGGCGGACGGGGGAGCGTGTGTTTCCCGGTGCCTTGCTGGATGCGGCGCGCGATAATCCCTAGTCTGGTCCCATGACCGACTCGTCCAGCCTGCCTGCCCGCCCGGTGATCCGGCGCCTGTCGGAACAGGTCGTCAACCGCATCGCGGCCGGCGAGGTCATCGAGCGTCCGGCGGCGGCGTTGAAGGAACTGGTCGAGAATGCCATCGATTCCGGAGCGCGCCGCATCGCGGTGCTGCTGGAGCAGGGCGGGATCGACCGGCTGGAAGTCGTTGATGACGGGTGCGGCATGACGCCGGACGACCTGATGCTGGCGGTGGAGCGGCATTGCACCTCGAAATTGCGCGACGAGACCCTGGTGCGGATCGACACGCTGGGCTTTCGCGGCGAGGCGCTGCCCTCGATCGGGGCGGCGGCGCGCCTGCGTGTGACCTCGCGCCCCCACGGGGCTGACGGCGCCTGG
>NZ_JABXXP010000710.1 GCF_013376155.1 Nguyenibacter vanlangensis | reverse complement strand
GCCGTCCCCCCCGACCAGTCGCGCCTGGCCCTGGTCTATCCGGGCGGCCCCGACCGGATCTACGCGCTGCTGACCGGCTATGGCGCGCAGCCGCCCGCCGGCTACCGGCCCAGCCATCCCGGCGCGTTCTACAACCCCTATGCCGCCAATGCGGAAATCTCCATGCCGCCGCCCTTGCATGACGGGCAGGTCGCCTTTACCGACGGCACGGCCGCAACCACGGCGCAGGAAGCCCGTGACGTCACCAATTTCCTCGCCTGGGCGGCATATCCCCACCTGGCCGAACGCCATCGCCTGGGGGTGCAGGTCACGCTCTACCTGCTGTTCCTGGCCGTCCTGACATTCGTTCTGAAACGGAGAATCTGGTCCAATGTCCATTAATCCCGCCTCCGGCACCGTACCGGCCGAAACGATCGAACCCGTGATCGGCCTGATCGGCGGTTCGGGCCTGTACGATGTCGACGGGCTCGAGGACAAGGAATGGCGCACGGTGGAAACGCCCTGGGGCATGCCGTCCGACCAGTTGCTGTTCGGCCGTCTGGACGGGGTGCGCTGCGTCTTCCTGCCGCGCCACGGGCGGGGGCACCCGATCCCGCCGTCGCGCCTGAACTATCGCGCCAACATCGCGGCGCTGAAGATGTCGGGCGTGACCGACATCGTGTCGCTGTCGGCCGTGGGCTCGTTGAAGGAAGACCTTCCCCCTGGCCGGTTCGTCATCATCGACCAGTTCATCGACCGCTCCTTCGCCCGGGAAAAGAGCTTCTTCGACACGGGCTGCGTCGCCCATGTCTCGATGGCCGATCCGCTCTGCCCGCGCATCGGCGACACGCTCGAGGACACGGCCCGCGCGCTCGGCCTGGACGTGACGCGCGGCGGCACCTACCTGGTCATGGAGGGCCCGCAATTCTCGACCCGCGCCGAAAGCAACCTCTACCGCTCCTGGGGCTGCTCGGTGGTCGGCATGACCAACATGCCCGAGGCCAAGCTGGCCCGCGAGGCCGAGATCTGCTACGCGACCGTGGCGATGGTGACCGATTACGACTGTTGGCACCCCGACCATGACAGCGTCACGGTCGACGCGGTCGTCAAGGTCATGCTCTCCAACGCCGACAAGGCCCGCGCTTTGGTCAAATCCGTCATTCCGGCGCTGGGCAAGCCGCGCGACCCCTGCCGGGCCGGGTGCGACCGTGCCCTGGAACATGCGCTGATCACCGCGCCCGACAAGCGCGACCCCGCCCTGCTGGCCCGGCTGGACGCGGTGGCCGGCCGGATCCTGTCCCGGGCCTGATCTCCCTTCGTCCGGCGCGGATGTCCGGCGTTACAGGTGTCGCATGTGCAATGTCGTCAACCTCCGGCGCGAACGCAAACGCCGGGACCGGCAGCAGAAAGCGGCCGTCGCGGCC
>NZ_JABXXP010000709.1 GCF_013376155.1 Nguyenibacter vanlangensis | reverse complement strand
GGGCGGCGGCCTGGGGGGCAATACGGGCATGGCCGGCGGATTGGGCGGCAATACCGGCATGGCCCAAGGCGGTGTGGGCCAAGGCGGTGTGGGCCAAGGCGGTGTGGGCCAGGGTGGGGCGAGCCAGCAGGCGGCGTCCCTCAACAACCCCCTGCTGGGCGGGCTGGACAGTTCGGCGGGCGGCGAATCCCATGCCCAGGGCATGCGGATCCTCTCCAACGCCCAGCACAACGCCGTGCTGGTCTATGCGACCGACCAGGAAAGCGACAATGTCGAACAGATGCTGCGGCGGATCGACGTCATGCCGCTGCAGGTCCGGATCGACGCCGTGGTCGCCGAAGTCCAGTTGAACGACGCGCTGCAATACGGCACGCAGTTCTTCTTCAAGTCCGGCGGCATCAACGGCGTGCTCAGCAACAACAGCCAGACGATCACCACCGGCACGCTGGCGACCGCGGCCTTCAGCCACACCTTGCCGGGCTTCATCATCGGCGGGGCCAGCGGCGGCGGCGCGCCGTTCGCGATCGACGCGCTGCAGAACGTCACCACCGTGCATGTCCTGTCCTCGCCGCAATTGATGGTCCAGGACAATCGCGCGGCACGGCTGCAGGTCGGGCAATTGGTGCCGGTGCAGATCGGCTCGCAATCCAGCACCATCGGGACCTCGATCTACAACCAGTTCACCTACCAGCCGACCGGCGTGATCATGGAGGTCACGCCGCATGTCAGCCAGGACGGGCTGGTCACGCTGGACATCGCGCAGGAAGTCAGCTCGGTCAGCAACACCTCGCCCGTGCAGGCCACGACCAGCAGCAATGCCAATCCCACCTTCAACGACCGGTCGGTCAGTTCGCGGGTCGTCGTGCAGGACGGGCAGACCGTCGGCCTGGCCGGGCTGATCACCGAGAATTCCAGCCGCGCCAACAGCGGCATTCCCTGGTTGAAGAACATCCCGGTCCTGGGCTTTCTGGCCGGGACCCAGAACAACAGCCGCCAGCGCACCGAATTGCTGATCCTGATCACCCCGCACGTCATCCATGACCAGCGCGATGCGGTCAGCCTGATGGAGGACCTGCGCGACACGCACCCGAACGCCGCGAACGTGCCGGACGAACTGACGCCGATGCACGTGACCGGCAGCGCCGATCCCCAGCAGCGCCTGCGCCAGAAGGTCGGGCTCGATCGGTGACGCGCCGGGGCGCGTCAGCGGGGCAGGGCGGCTTCGCCCTGCTGATCGTGCTATGGACCCTTGCCGGGCTGTCGCTGCTGGTGTCCATCGTCATCGCGACGGCCGATTCCGGGCTGCGCGGCGTCTACGCGCTGCGCAGCGCGGCACAGTTGCAGGACGCGGCGGACGGCGAGGTCTGGGACGCGGTCTTCCACGTCATGGACCGTTCCGCCGCGCG
>NZ_JABXXP010000708.1 GCF_013376155.1 Nguyenibacter vanlangensis | reverse complement strand
CTCCTCCCCGGCGACTCCGCCGGCGCCGCCGGGACACTGAAACCGGCTGCCGGCCCTATATCCAGCCGCGCGCGCGGACCAGGGCGATGGCGGCCAGGGTGACCATGCAGGTGATCTCGCCGTCGCGGACCATCCGGTCCATCTCGGCCAGCGGGATCGTGTGGCTGGTCATGTCCCCCTCGGTGGCCTCGCGCCGGGGGGCGCCCGGTGTCAGGTCGGTGGCCAGGAAGACCTGGCCGCGCTGGGTGGAATAGCCCGCGCCCTGATAGAGCATGCCGGCGTGGCGCAGCGTGCCGGCGCGCAGCCCGGTCTCTTCCTCCAGCTCGCCGCGTGCCACCATGTCGGGCGCGGCGTCGGGGCGATCTTCCCACATGCCCATCGGCAGTTCCCACAGCCGGGCGCGCACCGGATAGCGATATTGCCGTACCAGGGTGACAGTCGGGCCGTCCGGCCCCCGGCCCAGCGGCAGGACCACCGCGAATTCGCCGCGTTCGACGATGCCGTACAGCCCCTGGTTGCCGTCGGGACGGCGGATGATGTCCTCGCGCACGCGGGTCCAGCGATTTTCATAGACGATGCGCGAGGACAGGGTGACGAACCCGCCATCATCAGGCGGAACGGACTCGGTGCTCATGGATCGGCTTCCTCAGCGGGCGGGTCCTGCACTGCGCGCGACCAGCGGTGACGCGCGCTACATGATCCCCGGCGGAATGGCGGCGTCAATAAGGCGGTCGCAGGGTCGTGACGGCGGCGGCCGTCCTTTTGACCGGTCCTGCCGGGTCCCCGGGTCTTGGACACCCCCGACCCGACCCGTATAAGGGCAGGACAAACCGGAGCCGCCCTTTCGTCATGCCCTCGTCGCAATCCGTTATGGCCCACCCGACCGTGCGGATTCTGGCGGTCGTGCTGTTCAATCTGATCTGTTACGTGGATATCGGCCTGCCGATGGCCGTCATCCCGGTCTTCGTCCACCAGCATCTGGGCTACAACACCGTGATCGCGGGGCTGGCGGTGTCGCTGCAATATCTGGCGACGTTCGCCACCCGCGCGCAGGCGGGACGGTTCGTCGATGCGAAGGGGGCCAAGCCCGCGGTGCTGATCGGGCTGGCCACCTGTGCGGCGTCGGGCGGCGCGCTGCTGCTGTCGGGTCTGTTCGTCCACCAGGCCACGCCGTCGATCCTGCTGCTGATCGCCAGCCGTATCCTGATGGGCGCCGGCGAAAGCTGGACCGCGACGGGCGCGATCCTGTGGAATATCGGCCGCGTGGGGGCCGAGCGGACGGCGCAGGTGATCTCGTGGAACGGGATCACCTCCTATGGCGGGATCGCGCTGGGCGCGCCGGTGGGCGCGGTGCTGTCGCAGATGGCGCCGCCGCTGGGCGGGCTGGTGGCGGTGGGGCTGCTGTC
>NZ_JABXXP010000707.1 GCF_013376155.1 Nguyenibacter vanlangensis | reverse complement strand
CGGCGCCGACCAGCCCGACCAGGATCGCCCGGCCGCCCAGCGAGAGGATGTTGTTGGCCACGTTGCCGACGCCGCCGGGCATTTCGCGGGTGCGGCCCAGCCGCAGCACCGGGACCGGGGCCTCGGGCGAGATGCGCTCCATTTCGCCATAGACGAAGCGGTCGAGCATGACGTCGCCGATGCAGAGCACCGTGATCGCGGAGAAATCCATGGTTACGCGCCGAACCCGGCGACTATGCCCGCCAGGCCGGTCTGGCGGCGGGTCTGGAGCCGGGCCGAGACCAGGATCGACCGGGCCTCGGCGATCGCCTGGTCGAGGTCGGCATTGATGATCACGTGGTCGAATTCCTGCCAATGGGCGATTTCGTCGCGCGCGGCCTGCATGCGCCGGGCGATTTCCGCCGGGTCGTCGGAGGCGCGGTTGCACAGGCGGCGTTCCAGCTCGGCCAGCGAGGGGGGCAGCACGAAGAGGCTGACCACGTCGGCCGGCAGGGCGGCGCGGATCTGGCGGTGGCCCTGCCAGTCGATGTCGAACACCATGTCGCGGCCTTCGGCCAGGGCGGCCTCGACCGGGGCGCGGGGGGTGCCGTAGCCCCGGCCGAACACGGTGGCCCATTCCAGCAATTCGCCGGATTCGGCCATCTGCTGGAACCGGTCCATGGTGCGGAAATGATAATGCACGCCGTCGGTTTCGCCCGGGCGGGGCTGGCGGGTGGTGACGGAGACGGAATGCAGCAGCCTCGGCTCGGCCGCGCGCAGGGCGTTGGCGATGGTGGATTTGCCCGCCCCGGATGGCGCCGAGATCACCAGGCAGACCCCGCGCCGCGCCACCGTCGGGCGGGGTGTCGGGCCGTGTCGTTCGCTGCTGGGTGTCATCGGCGTATCCTTGGAGCGTCGCGGAAGATCGTCGCGGGGCAACCCCGGGGCGGACCCGGGGCGGCAGGGTTTGCGGTCTTTTATCAGGCGGTCTCTGATCTGCGAACATCAAACGCGATGTGATTCGGATCACCGGTGCCTCGTCGGGCATCGGCCGGGCCCTGGCGCTGTCGCCGGCGCGGCCGGGGGCGACTTGCCAGGGGCCGCCCGATGACGCAACGATTGCACCCGCGCATGCGCCCCGCAGAACCGTAAGGACCCCCGAACCGTGCCGCTTGCCTTTCCGCGTCCGCCGGCCATGGAGGAACTGAGCGCCGCCGCGGTATCGTGCCCGGTTCCGCCGGAGCGCAAGACCATGCGGATCGACCGCGTGTTCTGGAGCCATTTCTCGCCCAATCTGGGGCCGGGCGGCTGGGTGACCGGGGCGCTGCTGGTGTCGCTGGGGCTGGATCTGCGCACCGGGCTGCTGGCGATCCTGCTGGGCAACCTGGTCGGCGCGCTGCCGGTGGCGCTGGCCGCGTCGATCGGGCC
>NZ_JABXXP010000706.1 GCF_013376155.1 Nguyenibacter vanlangensis | reverse complement strand
TGGCGCAGCGGGCGATGCGGGCCTGGCGGGAGGTGGCCGGCCTGCCGGAGCATGCCACGCCGCATGCGCTGCGCCATTCCTTTGCCACGCACCTGATGAAGGGCGGGGCGGATTTGCGGGTGATCCAGGACCTGCTGGGCCATGCCAGCCTGTCGACCACCCAGCGTTATACTCTGGCCGACGAGGCGCAGTTGATGGAGGTGTGGACGCGCACCCATCCGCGCGCCGGCGGGGCGGCATCGGATTCGTGACCCCGGATTCGCGTCCCCTCGGATCCGTGACAGAGGAGCCAAGTTCGTGACATCTGCCCGCACGCTCTATCCGCCGATCGAACCCTATGCCCATGGCCATCTGGATACCGGCGACGGGCACCAGGTCTATTGGGAATTATGCGGCAATCCGGACGGCGTGCCGGTGGTGTTCCTGCATGGCGGGCCGGGGGGCGGGTGCGCGCCGGACCATCGGCGCCTGTTCGATCCGGCGCGCTATCGCATCCTGCTGTTCGACCAGCGTGGGTGCGGGCGGTCGCTGCCGCATGCCGAGCTGGAGAACAACACGACCTGGCACCTGGTCGCGGACATCGAGCGGCTGCGCGTGCTGAGCGGGGCGGAACGCTGGCTGGTGTTCGGCGGGTCGTGGGGATCGACCCTGGCGCTGGCCTATGCCGAGAGCCATCCGGAGCGGGTGACGGGGCTGATCCTGCGCGGGATCTTTACTCTGCGGCGCGCCGAATTGCAGTGGTACTACCAGGAGGGGGCGTCCTGGCTGTTCCCGGACAAATGGGAGCGTTTCCTGGCGCCGATCCCGCCGGCGGAGCGGGACGACCTGATCGCCGCCTATCGCCGCCGCCTGACCGATCCGGACCCGGCGGTGCGCGTCCGCGCCGCCATCGCCTGGAGCGTGTGGGAGGGTGAGACGATCACCCTGCGGCCGCTGGCGGCGCTGTCGGCCCAGCATGGCGACACGGACTATGCGCTGGCCTTCGCGCGGATCGAAAACCATTACTTCGTCCATCACGGATGGCTGGAGGAGGGACAACTGATCCGCGATGTCGGGCGCATCCGCCATATTCCCGCGCTGATCATCCAGGGGCGCTATGACGTCGCCACCCCCATGCGCACCGCCTGGGACCTGCATCTTGCCTGGCCCGAGGCGGCGTTTCGCCTGATCGACGATGCCGGCCATGCGGTGTCGGAGCCGGGGATACGGGACGCGCTGCTGGACGCGACCGATCGCTTCGCCTCGATCGTGTGATCCGGCGGCATGTGATCCGGCGACATGCGATCTGGCAGCATGTGATCCGGCAGATGCGGGAACGCGTGCGCGGTTTGCGGAGCCGGGTGGTGCTGGCGATCGGCCTGTTGGCGGGAATCCCGGCGGCGGGAATCCCAGCGGCCGGCCTGGCGGCG
>NZ_JABXXP010000705.1 GCF_013376155.1 Nguyenibacter vanlangensis | reverse complement strand
CGCTGGCCCCGCCGGTGACCAGCACCGAACGGCCGGCGAGGCTGGGATAATGCGCGAAGGCGCCGGCATCGGCGCCCGCATCCGCATCCTGGTGCGCGGCCCCGGACATCGCCAAGCCTGACATCGCCAAGCCTACCATTCCGCGAACGACCCGTCGCGATGGCGCCAGATCGGATTGCGCCAGCGATGGCCCTCGGCCGCGCGGGCGCGGACATAATCCTCGTTGATCTCGATCCCCAGGCCCGGACCGGCCGGGATGTCCACATGCCCGTCCCGATAGGCGAAGACCGCCGGGTCGGTCAGGTAATCCAGCAGGTCGTTGCTCTGGTTGTAATGGATGCCCAGGCTCTGCTCCTGGATGAAGGCGTTGTAGCACAGCGCGTCAAGCTGCAGGTTGGCCGCCAGCGCGATGGGGCCCAGCGGACAATGCAGCGCCACCGCGACGTCATAGGCTTCGGCCATCGCCGCGATCTTGCGGGTTTCGGTGATGCCGCCGGAATGGGACGGGTCGGGCTGGATGATGTCCACGCAGCCCTGCTCCAGCACCCGCTTGAAATCCCAGCGGGAAAACAGGCGCTCGCCCAGCGCGATCGGGATCGACGTATGTTTGGTGATTTCGGGCAGGTCCTCCAGATGCTCGCTCAGGACCGGCTCCTCGATGAACATCAGGTCGAACGGTTCCAGCTCCTTGGCCAGCACCTTGGCCATCGGCTTGTGGACCCGGCCGTGGAAATCGACGCCGATCCCAAGGTAGGGCCCGGCCTCCGCGCGGATCGCGGCGACGCGGGCGATCACCGCGTCCACCTTGCCATGGCTGTCGACATATTGCAGTTCTTCGGTCGCGTTCATCTTGATCGCGGTAAAGCCGCGATCGACGACGGCGCGCACCGCTTCGGCCGTATCCGCCGGCCGGTCGCCGCCGATCCAGGAATAGACGCGGATGCGATCGCGCACGCGGCCGCCCAGCAATTCATGCACCGGCACGCCGAAGGCGCGCCCCTTGATGTCCCACAAGGCCTGGTCGATGCCGGCGACAGCGCTCATATGCACCGCGCCGCCGCGATAGAAGCCGCCGCGATAGAGCACCGTCCAGTGATCCTCGATCCGGAACGGGTCCTTGCCGATCAGGTAATCCGCCAGTTCGGCCACCGCGGCGGCCACCGTGTCGGCGCGCCCCTCGACCACCGGCTCGCCCCAGCCGCTGATCCCCTCGTCGGTCTCGATCTTCAGAAACAGCCAGCGCGGCGGCACCTGGAACGTGGTCAGCTTCGTGATCTTCATGTCCGTTTCCGATCTTCCCGATCTTCGAGTCTTCGCGTCTCGATTTTTCGTTTTTCAGGACGTCTCCGGCCTCAGGCGCCGGGCATGCCGGCCAGCGCGCCGACGAACCGCCGCGCCGCTTGCGCCACCTC
>NZ_JABXXP010000704.1 GCF_013376155.1 Nguyenibacter vanlangensis | reverse complement strand
GCAATCCGCGCCACGATCCCCGGATCCAGCAGGAAATGCTGCCCCAGCGCCTTGCGCGCATCCAGCCCATGGCGGGCGATCACCGCGCGCAGCGGCTCCAGCCCCGACCCCTGTCCCAGCTCCTGACCCGCCCCGTCCGGCCGCGCCCCTGGCGTGCGTTCAGCCGGCATGCGTTCGGCCCCGGTCACAACGCGTTTCCCGTGACCTAGACCTTCGACCGCATGTCGATGATCGCCCGGCGGCGCAAATCGCGGTCCAACTGCCGCGATGCCTGCTCGACCCGCTCGTTCAGCAACTGGTCGGCAATCTCGCTGGGCGTCTGCTGGGCGAAATTCTTCTGCTGGCGCGCACAGATCATCAGCACGTCGATCCCGTCGGTGGACACCAACGGATGGCTGGCCTGCCCCACGGGCAGGTTGGCCAGGACCTGCTGCATCTGCGGGTTCACACGTTCCAGTTGCACATCGCCCGGATTGGCCGCGCGCTTGTCGCCATATTTGTGGTTCTGCGCCTCCAACTCGGCACAGGAATGCACGGTCGCCGAAATCTGCTGCGCCTCCTTCAGCATCTGCTTCTGCTGGTCGGTCGGGTTGTGCGGGTCCAGCGCGCTGGTGAAGGGCAGGAACGCCTGGCGCAGCGAAACCAGCGTGCCCATCTGGTGGCCGATGACCCGCCGCCCGCTCAGCGTCGCGATGACATAGCCGCCCGCCACGCGGATCGGATTGGAAATGGCGCCGATCGGCATCTGCCGCGCCACCGCCACGACCTCGGGGTCCAGGCTGTCTTCCTGCATCCACCCCATCATCCCGCCTTCCAGCGCCGTCTGGTTCTGCGAGAACTGGGCGGCGACGATGGCGAACGGCGCGCCGTTGCGCAGTTCCTGGATGATGGTCTGGGTGAATTTCAGCTCGTCTTCCGAATGGCGCGGGTCATCCACCGGGATGAAGATCTCGCTGATCAGATATTGCGGCTTGCCGTCCTCCTGCCGCAGCGCCGCGTCGCGCTGCGCGATCTCGGCGGCGGTGATGCGCGCGCGCGACCCCATCTCCTCGCGCAGCACCTGGGTCCAGCCCAGTTGCACGCGGATCTGGTCGATCAGCGTGGTCAGCGAAATCCCGTCCTGGGCCAGCCGGTCGCGCAGCGCGTTGTGCGGCATGCCGTTGCGGCGCTCGATATCGCCGATCGCCGCCGCGATCTGCTCGGGCGGCACGTTGATATGGCGCGACAGCATCTCCGCCTGGCGCAGCCGCTCGTCGATCAATTGCCGGACGATCTGCGGGCGCAGCCGCGCCATCACGTCCTCGCTCAGGTTCAGCCCGGCCGACAGCGCGAACAGCCGCCCGCGATTATCGACGTCCCGGCGCGTCAGCACCGTGCCGTTGATGACGGCGATGATCAAATCCTGGTCGACC
>NZ_JABXXP010000703.1 GCF_013376155.1 Nguyenibacter vanlangensis | reverse complement strand
GGCGATTCCGGGCGCGATCGCGATCCACGCGTCGCCCGACGCGTCATCCGCCCTCGTCGCGGTGCTCCGGCCCGGGGCGGTCGGCACGTTTCGCCTCTGCGCAGCCGGCACCGAATGGTGCAAGGTCAGCGTGCAACATTATTCAGGCTGGCTGGACCGCAGGGCGGTCTGGGGTCTTCTGCCGCAGGAGACGATCTAGCCGTCCTGATTGACGCGCGGCCCGGGCAGGCGCCCGGGCCGGGAACAGCGACCAGCGATCCGGTCGCGGAAAAAATCTGCAAGGAGAAAGCGCCCAATGACCATCACCTCCGCCTTCCGCCCCCGGCGGACGAAAATCGTCTCGACGCTCGGGCCGGCCTCGTCCGATCGTGCCACGATCCGTGCCCTGGCCGAGGCTGGGGTCGATGTGTTCCGGCTGAATTTCTCCCATGGCGCCCATGCCGACCATGCCGCCCGGCATGAGGCCATCCGCTCGGTCGAGGCCGAGCTGGGCCGCCCGATCGGCATCCTGGCCGACGTCCAGGGCCCCAAGCTGCGCGTCGGCACGTTCGAGAACGGCAAGGTGACCCTGCAGAGCGGCGCCGCCTTCCGCCTGGACCTCGACGATGCCCCCGGCACCGTCGAGCGCGTGCGCCTGCCGCACCCCGAGATCATCAGCGCCGCCACGGTCGGCAGCAACCTGCTGCTGGATGACGGCAAGCTGCGGCTGGTGGTGCGCGAGGTCGGACCGACCTATCTGGACACGGTGGTGGCCGTGGGCGGCGTGCTGTCCGAGCGCAAGGGCGTGAACGTGCCGGACATCGTGCTGCCGATCCCGGCCTTGACCGAAAAGGACCGCAAGGACCTGGATTTCGCGCTGGAACTGGGCGTGGAATATATCGGCCTGTCCTTCGTCCAGCGCCCCGAGGATGTCCGGGAGGCGCGTGACATCGCCGCCGGCCGCGCCTGGATCATGACCAAGGTAGAAAAGCCGCAGGCGATGGACAATCTGGACGAGATCGTCCGCCTGTCCGATGCGGTGATGGTCGCGCGCGGCGATCTGGGCGTGGAACTGCCGCCCGAGGCCGTGCCCCTGGCGCAGAAGCGCATCGTCCGCCTGGCCCGCCAGTTGGGCAAGCCGGTGGTGGTCGCCACCCAGATGCTGGAAAGCATGATCCACGCCCCGACCCCGACCCGCGCCGAGGCGTCGGACGTCGCCACCGCGGTGTTCGACGGCGCCGACGCCGTGATGCTGTCGGCCGAGACCGCCGCCGGGCAATACCCGCTGGAAGCCGTCGGCATCATGAACCGCATCGTGCGCCGGGTCGAAGAGGATCCGATCTGGCAGTCGATCATGCGCGCCAGTTGCCCCGAGCCCGAAGGGTTCGTCGCCGACGCGATCGCCGCCGCCGCCGGGCAGATCGCCGGCACGGCC
>NZ_JABXXP010000702.1 GCF_013376155.1 Nguyenibacter vanlangensis | reverse complement strand
GAACTCGGCCGCATGTCGCCCGATCAGCGCAAGCTGCGCGGCGCCGCCGTCAACCGCCTGCGCGACGAACTCACCCGCGCGGTCGAGGCCCGCGGCGCCGAGATCGAATCCGCCCTGCTCAATGCCCGCCTCGCCGCCGAACGGGTCGACGTCACCCTGCCCACCCGTCCCGAGCAGCGCGGCACCCTGCACCCGATCAGCCGCACGATGGAGGAAATGGCCGCCATCTTCGGCGCCATGGGCTTCAAGGTCGCCGAAGGCCCGGACATCGAAACCGATTGGCATAATTTCTCGGCGCTCAACACGCCCGACCACCATCCGGCCCGCACCGACCAGGATACGTTCTACCTGCCCGCGCAGGCGGGCTCCGGGCGCGAGCGCGTGCTGCGCACCCAGACCTCGGGCGTGCAGATCCGCACCATGCTGGGCCAGGAACCGCCGATCCGCATCATCGCGCCGGGCCGCACCTACCGCGCCGACCATGACGCCACCCATTCGCCGATGTTCCATCAGTGCGAAGGGCTGGTGATCGACCGCGGCATCACGCTCGCCCATCTCAAGGGCTGCCTGACCGACTTCCTGCGCGCCTATTTCGGCCAGCCCGACCTGCCGGTGCGCTTCCGCGCCTCCTATTTCCCCTTCACCGAACCCTCGATGGAGGTCGATATCGCCTGGTCGCGCCAAAGCGGCGAGATCGGCGCCGGCAGCGACTGGCTCGAAGTCCTCGGCTCGGGCATGGTCCATCCGCGCGTGCTGGCCAATTGCGGCCTGGACCCGCGCGAATGGCAGGGCTTCGCCTTCGGGATGGGGATCGAACGCCTGACCATGCTGCGCCACGGCATCCCGGACCTCCGCTCGTTCTACGAAAGCGACGTGCGCTGGCTGCGCCATTACGGCACCAGCCCGCTCTCGCCGGCCCTGCTGCATGAAGGTCTGTGACCGATGAAGTTCACCCTGTCCTGGCTGCGCGACCATCTCGACACCACCGCGTCGGTCGAGGAGATCTGCGCCAAGCTGAACGCGATCGGGCTCGAGGTCGAATCCGTCGCCGATCCCGGCGCCGCCCTGGTCCCCTTCCGCACCGCCCGCATCATCGAGGCCGCGCAGCACCCCAACGCCGACCGGCTGCGGGTCTGCCGGGTCGATGCCGGCCCGGGCTTCGACCCGGTGCAGGTCGTCTGCGGCGCGCCCAATGCCCGCACCGGGCTCGCGGTCATCTTCGCCCCGCCCGGCACCTACATCCCGGGCCTCGACACCACCATCAAGGCCGGCGCCATCCGGGGCGAGACCAGCGGCGGCATGCTCTGCTCGCTGCGCGAACTCGGGCTGGGCGACGCGCATGACGGCATCGCCGAACTGCCCGACGACACCCTGCCCGGCCAGTCCTACGCCGCCTTCGCCGGCCTGGACGACCC
>NZ_JABXXP010000701.1 GCF_013376155.1 Nguyenibacter vanlangensis | reverse complement strand
CAGGCCGCCGACCAGCGGCAGCGCGGCGAAAGCGCGGGAACCGGCGAGCGAGAGGATCGCCCCGCCGAGGGCTATGGCGAGGCCGCCGCCCACGACCTGGCCCATCAGGAAGAGGCTGGTCGCCGTGCCGCGCTGTCTGGCCGAGAAATAATCCGCGATCATGGCGGTTGCGGCGGGAGCCAGCGCCGCCTCGCCGATGCCGACGACGCTCCGCGCGGCGAACAGTTCGGCGAAGGAGTGCGCGAATCCGCAGCAGATCGTGGCCACGCTCCACAGGAGCACGCCGCCGACCAGCACGTGCCGGCGCGGCAGGATATCCGCCATGCGCCCCAGCGGCAGCCCTGCCGCGGCGTAGATCAGGGCGAAGGCGACGCCCTGGAGCAGGCTGACCTGCGTGTCGGACAGCCGCATCGCCATGCGCAGCGGATCGACCAGCAGGCTGAGGATCTGTCTGTCCGTGTAGGACAGGATGGCGGCGACGCAGAACGCGAAGAGCGCGTACCAGGCCGAGAGCGGCGCCGATGCCGCTGGCGCCTCTTGCCCGAAGGGGCTGGGCGCCGGCCGCGGGGCGATAGGGGCGCGCTGCAGATCGTTCATTGGTGTCTCATCGGGGGTGTCTCATCGGGCGTGTCTCATCGGGGCGTCCGAGGTCCTCCGGGCCGTGGCGGCTTGGGCTTCGTCAGCGATGGATCGCGGGGTTTTATCCCCATAATTCGGGGATCAGGGGGTGCGCCACGCAACCGTTCGCATAGGCGAAGCCCGGCCGGATATCGTCCGCCTGCAGCAGGGGCCCGTCCAGATCGACGAAATCGCAGAGCTGGGCAAGGACCATGGCGGGCGCCATGGACAGGGACGACCCACCCATGCAGCCGACCATCAGGCCGAACCCTTCCGCCCTGGCCTGCCGCGCGAGGGCCAGGCCCGCCGTCAGGCCACCGGATTTGTCGAGCTTGATGTTGATCGCCTGAAAGCGGGCGCGTGCCTTCGGCAGGTCGGCGGCCTGGTCGATCAATTCGTCCGCGCAGAGCGGCACCGGGGACACCCAGCCATCCAGTCCGGCTTCGTCGCCGACCGCGATGGGCTGTTCGATCAGCACCGTCCCCAGATCCGCCAGCCGGGGGGCCAGGTCCCGTAGCTGAGCGACGGACCAGCTCTGATTGGGATCGACGATCAGCCGGGCGGCCGGCGCGCCCGCCCGCACGGCCTTCAGGGCCGCCAAGGGGTTTTCGGCGCCGACTTTCACCTTCAGCAGCGGCCAGGACGCCAGCCGTGCCGCGGCTTCGCGATAGGCGGCCAGAGGACGAATCCCGATCGTCCGCGCGGAAAGAACGGGCCGGGCGGCGACGCCGGCGAGGGCGAACGCCGAGGTACCGCCGCGTTTGGCCTCGAGATCCCAGAGCGCCGCGTCGACGGCC
>NZ_JABXXP010000700.1 GCF_013376155.1 Nguyenibacter vanlangensis | reverse complement strand
AGAGCGGCGCGCTGTACGAATTCAGCCGCCGCTCGCTCACCCTCGGCCTGGCGGTCGCGGTCATCGTGGCGCTGATCGTCACCTTCTGGACCCGGCGCTCGATCCTGGCGCCGCTCGCGGCGCTGATGCGGGTGATGGAACTGGTGGGGCAGGGCGATCTCTCGACCCGCGTGACGGTCAACGGCTCCGGCGTCGGCCGCGACGAGTTCGAACGGCTGGGCCTGGGGCTCAACCGCATGATCGACGGCCTGCGCGAAATCGCGCAGCAAAGCCGCGAGGCCACGCGCAATCTCGACGCCGCGGTCGCCGACATCCGCGCCTCCGCCCAGCAGCAGGCCGCCAGCGTCGAGGAACAGTTCGCCGCGGTCCAGGAAACCGCCGCCACGGTCGATCAGATCACCCATTCCGGCGCCCAGATCAGCAAGCGCGCGCGTGAGGTCATCTCGTCGGCCGAAATCATCGTCCACAGCTCGGCCAGCGGGCTGGAAGCGGTCGAGGAAACCGCCCGCGCCATGGCCCGCACCCAGGAAGGGGCCGAGGCCGTGGCCCAGAACATCGTGGCCCTCTCCGAACGCACCGATGCGATCAGCGAGATCATCACCGCCGTCAACGACCTGTCGGAACGCTCGCATCTGCTGGCGCTCAACGCGGCGATCGAGGCCGCTTCCGCCGGCGAGCACGGGCGCTCCTTCGCCGTGGTGGCCGCGGAAATGAAGATCCTGGCCGACCAGTCGCGCGACGCCACCCAGCACGTGCGCTCGATCCTCGGCGACATCCAGCGCGGCATCAACACCTCGGTGATGCTGACCGAAGAGGCCGTGAAACGCGTCTCGGCCGGCAAGGAACGCACCGACATCTCCTATCACACGATCGAGCGCATGACCGGCGGGATCGAGGAAGGCGTGCATGCCTTCCAGCAGATCGTCGCCTCGACCAACCAGCAGCAGATCGGCATCGAACAGGTCATGACGGCCCTGCAGAGCATCCGCCAGGCCAGCCAGCAGACGGCCGCCGGCACCCGTAACCTGGAAGCCTCGGCCAGCAATCTCGGCAGCCTGTCGCACCAGCTCCTGGCCATCTCCGCCCGCTACCGCACCTGACGGCCGGCCGTGGAAAGCCTGCAACAGGAATTGCTGGCGGTCTTTCAGGCCGAATATCGCGACCATCTCCGCGTGGTGCGCGACATCCTGGCGGCCGGCCCGCCGGACGCGCACGGCGTGGGCGAAATCTTCCGCCGCGTCCATTCGCTCAAGGGCGCGGCCCGCGTCGTCGAGCGCGCCGACATCGAATCCATCGCCCACGCGCTGGAAAACCGCCTGTTCCGCCTGACGGACGGGCACCAGCCGGCCCAGCCCGACGACATCGCCGCGATCGGCCGGGCCATGGACCGGATCGACGCCGCCATGCAGGGCGTCCC
>NZ_JABXXP010000699.1 GCF_013376155.1 Nguyenibacter vanlangensis | reverse complement strand
CGCGCTCTTCGCGGGCGACTGCCTGCCCTGCCACCGGCTGGACGGCATCGGCCGGGGCACCAAGGGCCCGGACCTGGGCCGACCGATGAACGTCACCGCCTATCTGACCCCGGCCGGCTTCCATGCCCTGGTCCGCGACCCGCGCGCGGTCCGGCACTGGCCCGCCCAGGCCATGGCGGGCTTTCCCCCCGATCTCATCGGCGACGACGGAATCGCCGCCCTATGGGCCTATCTGCAGCTCGTCGCTCCCCGCGCCGCGCCATGACGCGCGCGAAAACGGGGCAGGAATCACGGAAGGGTTTGACCGCATGCCGGACATGATGCCGCGCCGCCTCTGGCAGGATATGAAATCGCGCGAATTCCGCGCGCTGTCGCCGCACACGGTGGCGATCCTGCCGGTGGCGGCCATCGAACAGCACGGGCCGCATCTGCCGGTCTATGTCGATGCCTGCATCAATCGCGGGCTGCTCGACCTGGCGCTGGCGCGCGCGCCGGACCACCTGCCCGTCACCGCCCTGCCCATGCAGGCGGTCGGCAAGAGCGACGAACATATCGCCTATCCCGGCACCCTGACCCTGTCGGCGCAGACCCTGACATCGGTGCTGCTCGACCTGGGCGCCAGCGTGGCCCGCGCCGGCGTGCGCCGCCTGGTGCTGCTGAACTCCCATGGCGGCCAGCCGCAGATCCTCGATATCGTCGCGCGCGAATTGCGGCGGACGCACCAGATGTTCGTCGTCACCGTCGGCTGGGGCCGCTTCGGCGTGCCCGACGGCCTGTTCGACGCCGACGAGCTGCGCTTCGGTATCCATGGCGGCGATGTCGAAACCTCGCTGATGCTCCATCTGCGCCCCGACCTGGTGGACATGGCGCGCGCCGGAAATTTCGTGCCCTGGCCACAGGAAATGGCAAAGGATTTCCGCTGGCTCGAGGCCGAGGGCAGGGTGGGGTTCGGCTGGCACACCCAGGATCTGCACCCCTCCGGCGCCGCCGGAAACGCGGCGAACGCCACGGCGGAAAAGGGCCGCCTGATCGCCGAACGCCAGGTGGCGGGATTCCTGGAATTGCTGGCCGAAATCGCGCGCTATCCGCTCGACCGCATCCGCCCGCCCAGCGACGATCTGGGGATCTAGCGATGAACCATGGCGCGATGAACCATAGCGCGATGAACCAGGCGACGGACCGATTCCTCGCGCTGGTCGGCGACGTGCCGGCCAGCACCGATCCCGCGACGATCCGGCGCAAAAGCCGCGATTTCTACTGGTACAGCCCCATCCTGCGCGAACAGCTCGACGGGCTCCAGGCCGATTGCGTCGTCACCCCGCGCACCGAGCACGATCTGCTGGCCATCGCCCGCGCGGCACGGCAGAGCGGCATCTTCCTGACCGCGCGCGGCGGCGGCACCGGCAATTACGGCCAGG
>NZ_JABXXP010000698.1 GCF_013376155.1 Nguyenibacter vanlangensis | reverse complement strand
CGCCGTGGTGGTGATGGAGCGCAACGCCCCGGACGAAACCGGCGCGCTGGCCAAGGCCGCGTCGGGCGCGCTGGAAATCGTGCCGCTGCTGCGGGTGGTCAATCTGGCCCGCACGCTGGAGACGCTGAAAACCCTGGGCTTCTGGGTCGTCGGGCTGGATGCGGGGGGCGGCGTCCTGAACGGCGCGGCCTTCGGACAGCGGCGGGTGGCGCTGGTCCTGGGGGCCGAGGGGGACGGGCTGCGCCGGCTGACCCGCGAACATTGCGACGAGATCGCGGGCCTGGCGATGCCGGGCGAGATGGAAAGCCTGAACGTCTCGAACGCCGCCGCCGTGGCCCTGTATGAACTGATCCGCGCGCCGTGACAGGGACGCCCACGCATGTCGAGGAGCACGCCATGCCATCGCTGACCGGCAGTTGCCTGTGCGGCGCCGTGACCTACCGCATCGACGGCGCGCCGCTGGATTTCGTGCTGTGCCATTGCACGCGCTGCCGCAAGACCACCGGCGCCGCCTTCGCCGCCAACCTGATCGCCCGCCCCGACGACCTGACCTGGACCGCCGGGCAGCGCGACGTCGCGCGCTGGGACCTGCCCACCGCCCGCAGCTTCGCCACCGCGACCTGCCGCATCTGCGGCACCCCGGTCCCCCACGCGACGCGCAACGGGCAATTGATGATCGTCCCGGCCGGCACGCTGAACGGCGAGCCGCCCCTGGCGCCCCGCCGGCAGATCTTCACCGGATCGAAAGCCGGGTGGTGCATCGCTGTGCCCGGCCTGCCGGCGGAGCCGTAGCTGCCACGGAGCGAGGAACGAACGGATGTTCAGCCACATCACCATCGGCGTCAGCGACGTCGGCCGCGCGGCCTTGTTCTATGACGCCTTCCTGGCGCCCCTGGGCATCACCCGCGTGTGGACGGCCGAGGACGGCACCTTCGCCTGCTGGCGCAAGGGGCATGACGGCCCGGCGCTTTTCGTCTGCCGGCCCTTCGACGACCGGCCGGCCGCGCCGGGCAACGGCTGGATGTGTGCGCTGAACGCCGAGAGCCGCGACGCAGTTCACGCCGCCTGGGACGCCGCGATGGCGTTCGGCGGCACCGACGAGGGTGCGCCCGGGCCGCGCCCGCATTATGGCCCGACCTATTTCGGCGCCTATGTCCGCGATCCGGACGGCAACAAGCTGTATGTCGTCTGCCGCGCCCCGTAGGGCGTCTTCAGTGGTTTGTCTTGCCCTGGGTCATCCTGCCTTGAGTGACCTGTTCGAACCCGTAGCCCAGGGCGAGCAGCAGCGCCTCGGACCAGGCGGGCCCGATGAAGGACAGGCCGACCGGCAGGCCGCGCACCCGCCCCATTGGCACGCTGAGATGCGGATAGCCCGCCACCGCCGCCAGCGATCCGGCCCCCGTGCCGTCGCCGGGCCGGT
>NZ_JABXXP010000697.1 GCF_013376155.1 Nguyenibacter vanlangensis | reverse complement strand
AGGCTGCGCGCATCCCCGCGCAGGATACGCCCGCCGGCCGCCTCCAGCAGGGCGGCATAGCGGCCAACCAGTTCGCCCGGGTCGCTCACGCTCCACGGGTCGCGCCAGTGGATGGCGCCCGCCATGGGGTGAAGCAGCACCGGCTCCGCCCGGGCCAGCGCCGCGCCATCCAGAATCTCCGACAGAACGCCCGTGCGCTGCGCCCGGTCGCGCGCCTCGCCTATCCCGGCCTCGAAAGCCCGGCCGGTTCGGTACAGCGCCTTCCACCCATTGCGCGCGACCAGGTTGTCGGCGCCGGCCGCCGCGATCATCCGCTGGTGTTCGTCCAGGCAATGGCGGATCATCGCCTCATAGGACCGGGCGATCGCCCGATAGCGCGACGGAAAGGAATGCCACCAATAGCGCAGCAGGCGCGGGGCGATGGCGGGCAGGTCGCGCGCCCGCCACGCCACGTCATTGCCGATTCCCATCGCGACGCGCAGCAGGGTCCCCAGCTCATGCGGAAATTCATAGGGTTCGACCGCCTCGCGCTGGATCAGCCCGGCATTGCCGTACGACGTCTCGCGTCCCGGCTCGCCCCGCTCGATCAGGGCCACGTCGAACCCGCGCTGCGCCAGGTGCCAGGCGGTACACACCCCCACCATGCCGCCGCCCAGGACCAGGGCCGATTTCGTCATGCATGCCTCCCGCCGGCGCGATTGATGCCCGAACTGGACCATCTTGCCCGTCCCGGATCAAGCCGCCGCCGCAGGAACGATGGACCATCCGCGCCACGGCGCGCATAAGATCCCGCCAGACATGGCCTGGTCGGAAGGAAAAAGCATGCAGGATGTCGTCATCGTCGCGGCCAGGCGCACCGCGATCGGCAGTTTCCTGGGCACCCTGGCCGCAATCCCCGCCGCCGGGCTCGGAGCGCATGTCATCGGCGCGGTTTTGCGCGACGCGCGGCTCGACCCGTCGCGGGTCGACGAGGTCATCATGGGCCATGTGCTCACCGCCGGCGCCGGGCAGAACACGGCGCGCCAGGCGGCGATCGGCGCGGGACTGCCCCACACCGTCCCGGCGATGACCGTCAACAAGGTCTGCGGATCGGGCATGAAGGCCATCCACCTGGCGGCGCAGGCCATCGCCTGCCGGGATGCCGAGATCGTCGTCGCCGGCGGAATGGAGACTATGAGCCTCGCGCCGCATCTCCTGCCCAAGGCGCGGGCAGGCCTGCGCATGGGCGATGCGCAACTGCGCGACAGCATGATCTGCGACGGGCTGTGGGATGCGTTCAACGATTGCCACATGGGGGTCACGGCGGAAAATATCGCCCGGCACTACGCGATTTCGCGCGCGGCGCAGGACGATTTCGCCGCCCGCTCGCAACGGCGCGCCGCCGCCGCCGCCGCCGCCGGCCGCTTCGCCGATGAAATCGC
>NZ_JABXXP010000696.1 GCF_013376155.1 Nguyenibacter vanlangensis | reverse complement strand
CCGTCCTGGCGGCCGCGCGCCAGCCGGCGGGCGGGCGGATGGGCCGGCGATTGCGCAATGCCCTGGTGGTGATGCAGTTCAGCTTCGCCGTCGCGTTCGCCATCTGCACGCTGGTGGTCAACGCGCAGGCATCGTTCCTGCGCCAGGCCGACCGCGGCTTCCGCCAGGACCGGCTTTTCCTGGTTTCTCTTGAAAGTTCCAGGAAAATCGATGCGCGGCAGCAATCCATCATGGATCATTTCCGCGCACTGCCCGGCGTACGGTCCGTGACCCTGTCCGACCGGCAGCCGCGCCCGAACAGCCAGTCCAACGACACGTTCAAGCGCGCCGACCGCCCGCAGACCGATCCGCTGCTGACGGTCGAATGGGTCGGACGCGACTATGTCCGCACCTATGGCGCCACCCTGCTGGCCGGCCGCTGGTTCGACGCCGCCCATGGCCAGGATACCGCCCTGAAACCCGGCTACGCCGACGGCACGCCCGCCACCGCCAGTATCGTCATCAACGAACAGGCCAGCCGTACCCTTGGCTTTTCCGATCCATCGCAGGCGCTCGGCCATGTGCTGATCAAGGGCCAGATCCGTTTCGTCATCATCGGCGTGACGCGCGACGTCCGCTTCAGGTCGCCGCGCGCGCCGGTGGACCCGCAGGTCTATCTGCGCACCGACGACATGGTTCCCTTCGCCGTCATCGCCGTCCGCGCGGACTCGGTGCCGCCGCAGGTCATGCTGGACCGGCTGCAGGCCGCATGGCGCACATTGGCGCCGGACATGCCGTTCATGGGCGAGGCCGCCGCGACACGCCTGGCCCCCTATTTCCAGCCGGATGCGCGGCGCGGGCAATTATTCACCCTGGGCGCCGTCGTCGCCGTCGCCATCGCCTGTATCGGGCTCTACGGCCTGTCCTCCTTCAGCGCCGCGCGCCGCATCCACGAGATCGGCATCCGCAAGACGCTGGGCGCCAACACGCGGCAGGTGCTGGCCCTGCTGATCGGCCAGTTCCTGCGACCGGTGCTGCTGGCCAATCTGATCGCCTGGCCGGCCGCCTGGGTCGCCATGCGCGGCTGGCTGGCCGGGTTCGACGAACGGGTGGGCCTGTCGCCCCTGCAATTCGCGACGGTCAGCCTGCTGGCCGCCCTGCTCTCCCTGCTCACCATCCTCGGCCAGACCATCCGCGTCGCCCGTGCCGAGCCCGCGAAGGCACTCCGCCATGAATAAGCGCATCCTCCTGCTGGCGACGATCGCAGCATTCCCGTTCGGCCCGGCCGGCGCCCATGCTGGCGCCCACCCGCGCCCGGCGGCCGAGGCCCCTGCTCCCCAGCAAACCATGACCTTGCAAACCATGACCCTGGAGCAGGCCATGACCCTGGCCTATCGCGGCAATCCGGCCCTGCTGGGCCAGCAGGCGACGCAGCGCGCGGCG
>NZ_JABXXP010000695.1 GCF_013376155.1 Nguyenibacter vanlangensis | reverse complement strand
CCGACCCATGCGATGCGGCCATCCTGCACCGCGAGCGCGCCGTCGCGGATGATGCCGAAATCGTCCCCGCCGGGCCGCCCGTCGCCGCGGGCCGCGACGGAGAGATGCACATCGATCCACAGGCGGTCCCACATGCCGTTCTTTTTCCCTGGTCTTTCTTTGGTCTTTCCTTGACCGTCTTTCCTTGACCGGACTTATCTATACATGTCTAGTTTAAGCGTATCCGGTGCGCAACGACATTCCAGGACGCCTGCATCCATGTCCCCTTCCCCCCGAAACGGATCGCTGTTCGCCGGACTGGCCCTGCTGCCCGAGGGGTGGCGGCGCGACGTCCGGATCGGTTTCGCCGAAGGGGGCGCATTCGGTGCGGTCGTCGCCGGCTGCCGGCCGGAGGCGGGGGACCGCCGGGCCGACATCGTGCTGCCGCCCCTGCCCGGCCTGCATTCGCATGCCTTCCAGCGCGCCATGGCGGGGCTGGCCGAATGCCGGACGGATCCCGCCGATTCCTTCTGGACCTGGCGTGAACGGATGTATGCGCTGGCCGGCACGCTGCAGCCGGATACGCTGCGCGCGGTCGCGGCCTTCGTGTATATGGAGATGCTCGAGGCCGGCTACACGCAGGTTGCGGAATTCCACTATCTGCACCGTGCGCCGGACGGCACGGCCTATGCCCGGCCGGGCGCCATGGCCGAGGCCGTCGTGGACGGCGCGCTGACGGCGGGGATCGGCATCACCATGCTGCCGACGCTTTATATGCGCGCGGGGTTCGGACAGGATCTGGCGCCGTCGCAGCGGCGCTTTCGCGGCGATCCCGATTTCATCGCGCGCATCATCGGCGATCTCGGGGATCGTTTTGCCGGCGCGTCCCTGCTGCGCCGCGGCGTCGGGCTGCATTCCCTGCGGGCGGTGGACGGGGACTGCATCCGCGCGATGCTGCGGGCCGCGCCGGAAGACGGGCCGGTGCATATCCATGTCGCGGAACAGCGGCGCGAGGTCGAGGACTGCCTGGCGGCCCTGGGCGCCCGCCCGGTGCGCTGGCTGATGGACCACTGCCCGGTCGATGCGCGCTGGTGCCTGGTGCACGCCACCCACATGGACGCGGGGGAATGCGGCGACCTGGCCCGCTCGGGCGCCGTGGCCGGCCTGTGCCCGATCACGGAGGCCAATCTGGGCGACGGGATCTTCCCCCTTGCCGCCTTCATCGATGAAGGCGGCCGGTTCGGCGTCGGCCCGGACAGCAATATCCTGCTGAGCCCCGGCGAGGAGCTGCGCCTGCTGGAATATGGCCAGCGCCTGCGGTCGCAGCAACGATGCCGCGCCTTGCCGGCGGGGCGGACGGGTTCGGTCGGGCGTTTCCTGTACGACGCGTGCCTGGCGGGCGGCGCCCAGGCCTGCGGCATGGAGGCCGGCATCGCCCCCGGCC
>NZ_JABXXP010000694.1 GCF_013376155.1 Nguyenibacter vanlangensis | reverse complement strand
GGCCGGAACGCTGCCCGATTTCGTCGCGCCGGCCCTGGCCAGCCTGGCCCGCATCGCGCCCCGGGGCCCGCAATGGCTGCATGAGATCAAGTTCGACGGCTATCGCCTGCTGGCCCGGATCGATGGCGGGCATGTCCGGCTGCTGACCCGGACCGGGCTGGATTGGAGCGATCGCTTCGGCCCGCGACTGGCCGCCGCCCTGGCCGCCTTGCCGGTCCGGCATGCGCTGATCGACGGCGAACTGGTGGTGGAGCGGCCGGACGGCGCGTCCGATTTCTCGGCGCTGCAGGCCGATCTGAGCGCCGGGCGGACCGATCGCTTCGCGTTCTATGCCTTCGACCTGCTGTATCTCGACGGGTACGACCTGCAGGCGGCGCCGCTGGACGCGCGCAAGGGGCTGCTGCATCGGCTGGTGTCCGCCGAGACCGGCGTGCTGCGCTTCAGCGCCCATTTCGACGTGGCGGGGGATGCGGTGCTGCGCCAGGCCTGCCGGCTGGGGCTGGAGGGCGTCGTCTCCAAGCTGCGGAATGCGCCCTATCGGCCCGGGCGGAGCCGGGACTGGATGAAGACCAAATGCGGGGCGCGGCAGGAATTCGTGATCGGCGGCTACATGCCCTCGCGCAGCGCACCGCGGGCGATCGGTTCGCTGGTGCTGGGGGTCCACGATGCCCATGACCGAAGCCGGCTGGTGCATGTGGGGCGGGCCGGCACCGGCTTTACCGCCGACATGGCGCGGGACCTGTTTCGCCGCCTGACGCCGCTGACCATTCCGCGCAGCCCGTTCGCCACGCCGCTGACCGCCGTGGAGCGGCGCGATATCCGCTATCTGCGCCCCGAACTGGTGGCCGAAATCGCCTTTCAGGGCTGGACGGCCGATGGGCATGTGCGCCAGGCGTCGTTTCGCGGCCTGCGCGAGGACAAGCCGGCCGCCGACATCATCCGGGAGGAGACGCCCCTTGCGCCGACAGGACGCGCCATGGACCTGACCCATCCCGACCGGCCCTATTGGCCCGAAGCCGGCATCACCAAGCAGGATCTGGCCGCGTATTACGCGGCGATCTGGCCGCATATCGCGCCCTTCATCACCGATCGGCCGCTGGCGCTGCTGCGTTGCCCGACCGGGATCGGAGGGGCGCGGTTCTTTCAGAAACATCCGTGGCAGGGCGCCGGCAAGCCTGTCGTTGCGCTGCACGATCCCCGGGCGGCGGCGGGGGAGCGGCTCATCGGCATTCGCGACCTGGACGGGCTGATCGCGCTGGTACAGGCCGCAAGCCTGGAAATCCATCCCTGGGGGGCCACGAGCCGCGATTGGGAGCATCCCGACCTGATCGTCATGGACCTGGACCCCGGCGAAGGCGTGCCCTGGCCGGCGGTCGTCGCGGCGGCCCGCGAGATCCGGGCGCGCCTGGAACAGGCGGGGCTGGC
>NZ_JABXXP010000693.1 GCF_013376155.1 Nguyenibacter vanlangensis | reverse complement strand
ATGTTCAGGCGGGACCGAGCAGCGCGCGGGCCGCGTCGCCGGGAGAGGGCTGGCGCAGCAGGCTCTCGCCGACCAGGAACCCGCTGGCGCCGATCTCGCTGAGCCGGACGACGTCCTCATGCGTGCGGATTCCGCTTTCGGAGACGACGATCCGGTCGGGCGGCACCAGGGGGGTGAGTTGTATCGTTGTCTCAAGATCGGTCTTCAATGTCTTGAGATTGCGGTTATTTATGCCGATCAGCGATGTGTCCAGGGCCAGGGCCCGGTTCAGTTCGGCTTCGTCATGCACCTCGACCAGAACGTCCATGTCCAGGCCGCGGGCGATATCGAGCAGTTCCGATGCCTCGGTATCGGTCAGGGCGGCCATGATCAGCAGGATACAGTCGGCGCCGATGATGCGGCTTTCATGGACCTGCCACGGGTCGAGGATGAAATCCTTGCGCAGGATCGGCAGGCGGCTGGCCTCGCGCACCCGCTGGAGGTCTTCGGCGCAGCCATGGAAGCATGACCCCTCGGTCAGGACGGAGAGGCAGGCGGCGCCGGCTTTCTCGTAGTCGGCGGCGATGCCGGCCGGGTCGTATTCGGGGCGGAGGATGCCGGCGGAGGGCGAGGCCTTCTTGATTTCCGCGATCAGGCCGATCTGGCGGTCGGCGGTGCGCTGCTTGAGCGCCTGGCCGAACCCGCGGGTGGGGGTATCGACCTCACGCGCGCGGGCGACGATGTCCTTCAGCGGCGTGATGGTGGCGCGCTGGGCGACATCCACGCGCGTCCGGGCGCAAATTCGGGCCAGGACGTCCGGAAGGACATCCGGGTCGGGGACGGTACCGCAATCGGCATGAACCTGATTCGTCGGCATGTCGGTCATCATACGCTCTGTATACTCTCCTCCGCGCTGCCCGGCCGGGGGGCGCGTGCGGAATTCAATGCGGCCAGTGCCGATCCGTCATCGAGGACGCGGGCGGCGTCGGCAACCAGGGCACGCAGGGCGTCCGTTCTGATCGCCCCATCGTGAAGCACTTCACCCCGGCCCGCAACGTGCAACGATATGGCGGCGTTCAGCAGCACCGTGTCGCGATAGGCGCCGTGCGCTCCGCCCAGCAGGGCCGCCAGGGCGCGGGCGTTCTCGGCCGGGTCGCCGCCGGCGATCGCCGCGATCGGCGCCGCGCGCAGGCCGGCATCCTCGGGCTGGAGGGTCAGTTCATGGATCCGGCCGTCCTGCAGCGCCACGATGTCGGTCGGGCCGGCCAGGGTGAGTTCGTCCACGCCCCTGCCCGGCTGCGCGCCGCGGTTTTCGCCGCAGTTCCCGTGGACCGCCCAGACGCGTTCCGAGCCGAGGTCGCGGAGTGTCTCGACGACCGGGCGAAGCCAGGACGGGTCGTACACCCCGACGAGCTGGCGCCTGACCCCGGCCGGGTTGCTGAGCGGCCC
>NZ_JABXXP010000692.1 GCF_013376155.1 Nguyenibacter vanlangensis | reverse complement strand
CCCGCCGCCGTCATCAGCCCCCGCGTCACCGACACCCACGCCCAGGGCACCACCCAATCCGCCCAGGGCCGGCGCGACGGCCGCCCGGCCACGATCTGCGTCACGTTCCGCTTGCGGGCATAGGCCAGCGTGTCCGCCGCCACGTCCTCGCCGGGAATCGTGACGGTCTCGGCGCCCATGGATTGCGCCAGATGCATCAGCCCGGCCATGCGCTGGCGCATGCCGGGACTCATGTCCCGGCTGGTCTCGACATGCAGAACGATCCACGCGGCATGGAACCGCTCGGCCAGCCGCCGTCCGTAACGCAGCAATCCAGGCCCGGCATCCTGCAGGGTCAGGCACACCAGCACGCGCTCGCCCGCCGCCCACGGGCCGACGATCGCGCTCGCCTTCATGTGGTCCAGCAACTGGGCATCGACCCGCTGCGCGGTCTGCCGCAGCGCCAGCTCGCGCAGCGCCGTCAGATTCCCCGGCGAGAAATAATGCAGCAGCGCCCGCCCCGCCATGTCCGGGGCATAGACCTTGCCCTCGCGCAGCCGCTGCAACAGGTCGGCGGGCGTCAGGTCCACCAGTTCGATCTCGTCGGCCCGGTCGATCACCTTGTCGGGCACCGTCTCGCGCACCCGCACGCGGGTGATGCTGGCCACCACGTCGTTCAGGCTTTCCAGATGCTGGATATTGACGGTGGTCAGCACGTCGATGCCCGCCGCCAGCAATTCCTCCACATCCATCCACCGTTTCGGATGGCGGCTGCCCGGCACGTTGGTATGCGCCAGCTCGTCCACCAGCGCCAGTCCCGGCCGCCGCGCCAGGATCGCGTCCAGGTCCATCTCCTGCATCACCTGGTCGCGATAGGCGACATCGTGGCGCGGCACGACCTCCAGCCCCTCCAGCAGGGCGGCGGTCTCGGCCCGGCCATGCGTCTCGGCCACCCCCACCACCACATCGACACCCTCGCGCCGGTTTCTATGTCCGACGGTCAGCATCTCGTAGGTCTTGCCCACGCCGGGGGCCGCCCCCAGGAAGATCTTCAGCCGCCCCCGCCTGCGCTCCGCCGCCTCGCGCTCGGTCCGACGCAGCAACGCGTCGGGGTCGGGCCTGTCGTTCCGTTCGTCCATGCCTTACCGCTGCTGCAGGCGATCCAGCGCCAGGTTCAGTTCAAGCACATTCACCCGCGGCTCGCCCAGCCAGCCCAGCAACGGCTGCGCGGTCATCCGGTTCACCAGCACGCGCACCTGCCCTTCCGGCAGGTTGCGCGCACGAGCGACGCGCGGCACCTGGAACAAGGCGGCCTGCGGAGAGAGATCCGGGTCCAGCCCGCTGGCCGACGCCGTCACCAGGTCGGCCGGAATCGGCAATCCCTCCCGCACCGCGTCGGGATTGTCCGCCTTCAGGGCCGCCACCCGCGCCGCCACCGCATCGCGCAGCGCCTTC
>NZ_JABXXP010000691.1 GCF_013376155.1 Nguyenibacter vanlangensis | reverse complement strand
AATATCGGGGTCAATTACCTGCGCGAACATATGCTGCCCAGTTCGCGCATTCACTACGCCTATCAGGATGCCGGCGGGGCCGCGCCCAATGTCGTGCAGTCCCGGACCGTGATCCGCTACACCGTCCGCGCGGCCGAACTCGACGACATGCTGGCCCTGGCCCAGCGCGTGCGCCGCGTCGCCGAGGGCGCGGCGCTGATGACCGAAACCACCGTGACCTGCCAGGTCGTCAGCGGCATGGCCAACCTGCTGGGCAATCCCCCGCTCGAAGCCGCCATGCAGGCCAATCTCGAACGCCTCGGCCCGCCGCCCTTCGACGAATCCGACCGCGCCTTCGCGCGCGACATGCAGGCCACCTTCAACCCCGAGGACATCGCCGCCGCCCTGCGCCAGGTCGGCCTGCCGGCGGACACCGACCGCCCGCTCTGCGACGCCATCCTGCCCTATCCGTCGCCGGCCGGCCCGATCCTGCTGGGCTCGACCGATGTCGGCGACGTCAGTTGGGTGGTGCCCACCGTCCAGGCCCTGGGCGCCACCTGCGCCATCGGCACCACCCTGCATTCCTGGCAGATGACCGCCCAGGGCAAATCCTCCGTCGCGCACAAGGGCATGGTCCACGTCGCCAAGGTCATGGCCGCCACCGCCACCGACATCCTCTCCGACCCCGCCCTGCTGGACCGCGCCAAACGCGACCACGCGGACCGGCTGCGCCGCCAGCCTTATGTCAGTCCCATGCCCCCAGACACCCACCCCCCCATCCAAGCCCGCCCGTAAACGCGTGCTGGCGGCGATCCGACGCGGGTTTGCTGCGCTTCGCTGCTCACGGCCATCCAGGCCGCTGCGCTGCGATGCTCACAAACCCACGCCGGCCGTGCCGCTACGCGGCACTCTCGCTCACCAGCCCACGTTTCCGGGCAGGCTTCGGGCGGACCCTATCACGGCGATCCGGACGCGGGTTTTGCTGCGCTTCGCGGCTCACGGCCATCCAGGCCGCTGCGCTGCGATGCTCGCAAACCCACGCCGGCCGTGCCGCTGCGCGGCACTCTCGCTCACCAGCCCACGTTTCTGGGCAGGCTTCGGGCGGACCCTATTCACGGCTATCTCACAAACCCACGCTGGGCGCTCCACCGCGTTCCGCTCTCGCTCACCAGCCCGCGTTTCCGGGCAGGCTTGGGGTGGACCCTATTCACGGCTATTTCACAAACCCACGCTGAGCGTCCCACTGCGTTCCACTCTCGCTCACCAGCCCGTGTTTCCAGGCGGGCTTGAGGCGGACCGGTCCCTATTCACACCAGGATCCGGCCCGCCCCTGTCCCCCATTGGCCGCGCTCGGCGTTCGTCAGGGACAGTTCGGCCGCGATCCCGTCCCGGGCCGACACCACCGCCGCGTCCAGCACGGCCATCACCGCCAGGGCCTCCACCGGGCGCACCGGATT
>NZ_JABXXP010000690.1 GCF_013376155.1 Nguyenibacter vanlangensis | reverse complement strand
AATTCGCGCCACAGCCTGTCCAGCCGGGTGGCGGCCTTGCGCTGTTCGGGATCGGGGGCCAGCAGGCCCGCCGCCAGGCGTGCCTCGTACGCCGCCAGCGGGCCCGACCCCGGCGGCAGATGCAGGTCCGAAGCGAAGGACGACAGCGCGGCTTCCATGAATCGCCGATAGCGCCGGGCCTCATTCCCAGCAAGGGCCCGCGCCCGCCAAATCGGGCGGAAGGGCGCCTGCTCTCCATCTGGTGAAGTCCCGCCGCCCGAAAGCCGCCCGCATGGGCCAGGATGGACCGGGCCCCAGGGGTGCCTTGATCGGGAGGGGTGCCTTGATCTCGTCCGGCCGCCGGTTCTAAGACTCTGCCCACGGGGCGCCCGGCGCGTGCGTCCTCGTCATGCCCTTTGCGTGCGCACTTGGTTTCCTACGGCCCAGTTTTCACAGTCCAGGCAGTTTCATGACCGTCTCCGCACCGATCCGTCCCGATTATGCCGCGCTGGAGGCCGCCGTGGTCTCCGACGCGCCGTTCGCCCATGTCGTGGTGCCGCATTTCATCCGGGCGGACGATCTGCGGGCGCTGGTGGCCTCGATGCCCGACATCGATTCCGGCGGGTCGTTCCCGCCCTCGGCGCTGAACCTGGCGCCGCTGGTGCGCAACCTGGTGGCCGAACTGGAGGGCCCGGTGCTGCGCGAGGCGATCGCTCGGAAATTCGGACTGGACCTGCACGACGCCCCGACCATGCTGACCCTGCGCGGCCGCACCCGCGAGAAGGACGGCCGCATCCATTGCGACTCGGTGGCCAAGCGGGTGACGGTGCTGCTGTATCTGAACCCGGCCAGCGAATCCTGGGCCCGGCGGGAAGGCTGCCTGCGCCTGCTGCGCGGCCCCGACGATGTCGAGGACTATGCCGCCGAGATCCCGCCGGTCGACGGCACGCTGCTGGTCTTTCCCAACGGGCCGACCACCTGGCACGGCCACCGGCAATATGTCGGCAGGCGCTACACGATCCAACTGAACTACATGGAAAACGACGCCAAGGCGCGCAGCGAGATGCGGCGCCACCGCCTGTCGGCCCTGGCCAAGCGGCTGTCGCGCGCGGCCTGACCGGGCGCGATTCCGGCATGCCCTGGTTCCGGCGTGCCCAGATTTCGACACGCCCTGATTCCGACATGCCCCCATTCTGACAAGATTGGCGCCGATAGCGGTGGCCGCAGGATGTTGATGAAATAAAGGAGCCCCAGCCATGCGGGTTCGTTCGTTTTCTGTCTTCATGACCGGGCTTTGCCTGTCGGGTGCGCTGGCCAGCGCGGTGCCGGGGCAGGCCATGGCCCAACATTGGGACCGGCATTGGGACCAGCATCGGGGAGACCCGTATCGGGATCGCGGCGGCTGGCATGGCCGTGGCGGCCCCGGCTGGCATGACGACCGCCATCGCGGTCCGGGCG
>NZ_JABXXP010000689.1 GCF_013376155.1 Nguyenibacter vanlangensis | reverse complement strand
CCGCTCGTAACCCGCGCCGCCGCCCCGCTTCGCCGGGGCGGCGCAGCCTGGACAACCCCGCCCGCCGACGCCATGTCATCATGGATGCGGGCCGGCCGGACTCCGGACGCAACAAGGACTGATCGCACGTGGATGTCAGGAACAACCGCCGCCAGGCGGGCGGATCGAGCGTGGTGACCGCCAACCGGCTGCTGGACGGGCGCATCGTCTGGCTGGCCGAGGACGGCGTATGGTCCGACCGCATCGACGCCGCCAGGATCTTCGCCAATGACGGCCCCCAGGGCGGATCAGAAAGCGGATCCGAAAGCGGATCCAACGGGGGAATCGAATCCGTGATCGCCGCCGTCGCCGCCCGCCAGCAGGCCGACGGCGTGGTCGGCGTGTACGGCGTGCAACTGCGCGATGACAGCGCCACGCCCGTGCCCGCCACGGTGCGCGAACGCATCCGCGCCTTCGGCCCCTCCGTCCATCCGGAATTCGCCCCCTTCACCGAGGCCACCACCAATGTCCGCTGAAGCAGAAACCCTCGCAGACGCCGCGCCCGCGCTGCCGGTCGGGCATTACGCCTACGACCAGGTGGACCGCGCCTTCCTGCATGACCGGGTCGAACAGTTCCGCGACCAGGTCGCCCGCCGCATCTCCGGCGCCCTGTCCGAGGATGAATTCAAGCCGCTGCGCCTGATGAACGGGCTGTATCTGCAGCTCCACGCCTACATGCTGCGGATCGCCATTCCCTACGGCATGCTGGATTCCCGGCAGATGCGCGAACTCGCGCATATCGCCCGCACCTATGACCGCGATTACGGCCATTTCACCACCCGCCAGAACCTCCAGTTCAACTGGATCCGGCTCGAGGACACGCCCGATATCCTCGCCCGCCTGGCGTCGGTGGACATGCACGCCATCCAGACCAGCGGCAACTGCATCCGCAACGTGACCTGCGACCAGTTCGCGGGCGCGGCCGCCGACGAGCTGGTCGATCCGCGCGTCCATGCCGAAATCCTGCGGCAATGGTCGACCCTGCATCCCGAATTCTCGTTCCTGCCCCGCAAGTTCAAGATCGCGGTCAGCGGCAGCCCGCACGATCGCGTCGCCGCGCGCTTCCACGATATCGGGCTGGTGGCCAAGCCGGGCCACGGCGGCAAGGTGGTGTTCGACGTCTTCGTCGGCGGCGGCATGGGCCGCACCCCGCTGGTCGGCGTGCATCTGCGCGACAACCTGCCCGAGGAAGACCTCCTCGCCTATCTCGAGGCCATGGTCCGCGTCTATAACGAGTACGGACGCCGCGACAATATCTACAAGGCCCGGATCAAGATCCTGGTCCAGGCCCTGGGCGCCGAAGGCTACCGCGCCAGGGTCGATGCCGAATTCGCCGCCATGGACCGCGCGCGCTACCGCCTGCCGCCCGAAACGGTGGCCGCCATCCGCGCGCGCTTCGG
>NZ_JABXXP010000688.1 GCF_013376155.1 Nguyenibacter vanlangensis | reverse complement strand
GTCGTCGGCGGCGGCGAAGGAGGCCGGGCGGGGCGCGTCCTCGGCCGCCAGGAGGGCCAGGACGCCGCCGGCCGGAAGGGCGGCGGAGGAGAAAGCGGTCTGCAGCATGGGTCGGGCTCCTGGACGTGCGGGTGTTCCCCGGATTTGACGCCAGAATGACGCAAGCGCGCGCCGCTGTCCAAAGCCGCGTCGGCGGGGCGGCGGCGGCGTGCCCCGAAAAGGGGCCGGAAGAGAGGATGCTCCGGAAGACACATCGAGAGAAGACGTATCGAGAAAGGCGCATGACGCGCGGCCATGAGTGGAGTAAGCGGAAGGCATGAATTCCGAATCTCCATCTCTTGTGCAACCCGCCCTGCTGCAACCCGGCGACGCCGCATTGCTGGACCTGGCCGCGCGGCTGGCGGGCGAGGCCGCGGAGCTGATCCGGGCCATTCGCCGGCGCGGGTTCGAGACGGTCACGAAATCCGATTCCTCGCCGGTGACGGAGGCCGACCATGCGGCTGAGGCCCATATCCTGAAAGGGTTGCGCGCGGCCGCCCCGCATATTCCGGTCATCGCCGAGGAAGAGGCGGCGGCCGGGGTGCGGATCGAGGCGGGCGAGACCTTCTGGCTGGTCGATCCGCTGGACGGCACGCGCGAATTCGCCGCCGGGCGCGATGATTTTACCGTCAATATCGGCCTGGTGCGCGGCGGGCGGGCGGTGCTGGGCGCGGTGGCGCTGCCGGCCTATCACCAGCTTTACACGGCGCATGTCGCGACCGGCGCCCGGCGCATCGACGAATCGGGCGCGCACGCGATCGCCGCCCGCGCCATTCCGCCCGAGGGGCTGACGGTGCTGGCGTCGCGCCATTATGCCGACGATCCGCGGCTGGCGGCGTTTCTGGGCGGGCAGCGGATCGCGCATCTGGGCAATATCGGCTCGGCCGCGAAATTCATCCGCGTCGCGGAGGGGCTGGTCGACCTGTATCCGCGGCTGGGCACCACGATGGAATGGGATACCGCCGCCCCGCAGGCGGTCGTCGAGGCGGCGGGCGGCAGCGTGACCCTGCTGGACGGGTCGCCGCTGCGCTATGGCAAGCCGGACTGGCGCAATCCGCATTTCGTCTGCGTGGGAAAGCGGGAGCATTCGTGAGCGATTGGGATTATCATCCGGCGGAAGGGAGCGGATGGCGCGGACATGACGGAACGCCTGGAAGCAAATGACGCCGGGATCGCCCGGGCGGCGGCCCTGCTGCGCGCGGGCGGCCTGGTGGCGTTCGGGACCGAGACCGTCTATGGCCTGGGGGCGGACGCCACCAGCGACGTCGCGGTCGCGCGGATTTTCGCGGCCAAGGAACGGCCGCGCTTCAACCCGCTGATCAGCCATTTTCCCGATGCCGAGTCCGCCTTTACCGAGGCGGCGCCGGACGAGCTGGCGCGCCGGCTGGCCGAGCGGTTCTGG
>NZ_JABXXP010000687.1 GCF_013376155.1 Nguyenibacter vanlangensis | reverse complement strand
GGCCGCATGGTGGGAGCCCGGGGCCGCGGCGATAGGGGTGGCGCGGGCGGCCGGCATGGCGGCGCTGACCTATAACCGGGAATCGGTGCCGACGATCCGGCGCTTCATGGAATCGGATGCGTTCATCCGGGGGCTGATGGGGCCGTTCGGGTCGGGGAAAAGTTCGGGCTGCGTCTGGGATATCGTGGTGCGGGGGCTGCGGCAGGCGCCAGGGCCGGACGGGGTGCGGCGCACGCGCTGGGCGGTGATCCGCAATTCGTACCGCCAGTTGGAGGATACGACCATCCGCACGGTGCATCAATGGTTTCCGCCCGCGCGGTTCGGGCGGTGGAAGCCGACCGAGCATTCCTATGTCATTGACCGGATGGTGGCGGAGGGAGACGAGGCGCCGGCGGAGATCGAATTGCTGTTCCGGGCGCTGGACCGGCCGGACCAGGTCGGCAACCTGCTGTCGCTGGAGCTGACGGGCGCGTGGGTGAACGAGGCGCGCGAGGTGCCGTGGGCGATCATCGAGGCGGTGCAGGGGCGTGTCGGGCGCTATCCGGCGCGGCGCGACGGCGGGGCGAGCTGGTCGGGCGTGCTGATGGACACGAACCCGCCCGACGCGGAATCGGACTGGTACCGGTTCTTCGAGGAAAAGGACCATGGGCCGGCGGTGGCGGCGATGGCCGGGATCGTGCCGGACATGACGGTCGCGCGGTTCGCGCGGATCTTCAAGCAGCCGGGGGGACGCTCGGCGCAGGCGGAGAACCTGGAGAATTTGCCGCCGGCCTATTACCAGCGGCTGGCGGTCGGGAAAAGCGACGAATGGATCAAGGTCTATATCGACGGGGATTATGGCTTCGTCATGGAGGGGCGGCCGGTTTTCGGCGAATACAGCGATAGCTTCCATTGCCGGGCGTGCCGCACGGTGCCGGGCCTGCCGGTCTATCGCGGCTGGGATTTCGGGCTGACGCCGGCCTGCGTGTTCAGCCAGTTGCTGCCGTCGGGGCAGTGGATCGTGGTGGACGAGCTGGTGGCGACGGCGATGGGGGTCGCGCGGTTCGCCGAACGGGTGGCGCGGCATTCGGCGCAGCATTTTCCGCATACGCGCTTTGTCGATGTGGGCGATCCGGCGGGCATGCAGCGGGCGCAGACCGACGAGCGGACCTGTTTCGAGATCCTGCATGCGCAGGGGATCGCGATCGAGGCGGGGATGCAGGGCCTGGCGATCCGTCTGGAGAGCGTGCGGCGGCCGCTGCGGACCCTGCTGGACGGGGCGGAGCCCGGATTCGTGCTGCATCCGCGCTGCATGGTCCTGCGCCGGGCGCTGATGGGGGGATACCAGTATCGGCGCATGCGGGTCGGCGGCGAGCGCTATGCCGACCGGCCGGAGAAGAACCGCTGGTCGCATGTGACGGACGCGCTGCAATACGCCGCGACGCGGCTGTTCGGCCCCGCCCT
>NZ_JABXXP010000686.1 GCF_013376155.1 Nguyenibacter vanlangensis | reverse complement strand
GGACGCACGGCCGCCGCGCGCGCCGGGAGGCAGTGTGCCCGGGGGCAATGTGCCTGGGGGCAATGTTCGGTCATGGCGCCGCCCGACCCGCGCGGCTGCCATGGAACTGCCGGGCCACAAAATGCGTCAGCGCGGTCAGGTCCGGCAGGATTTCGTTGTGCAGCGACCGCACGCTGTCATGCGCGGCGTAGAAACGCCGGGCGCCGGGTCCGTCCAGCAGGATGGCCGCGCCGAGAAAGATGCCGTCGATTTCGATGATCGTGGAATTGAGCATGATGATCCACCCTGGGGGAGCTGTACCGGGATGTCCGGCGCCAGGAGGCACCGTCATCAGGACGTGGCGTCCGGCCCGCCATGCTGGCCGCAGCGCCGCGCGCTACATCGTTGCCAGGTCCACATTCGCGTCATCATCATGGCCTTTACGGTCGCAATCGTGCATGGCCGGGCGCACGTATCCCATACCCCGATCAGTCGGGGGACAATGCGCATCATACGAGCGGATTTCATAAGGTCAATCATAAATAACTTAGAAAATATGTTATTTTGCGCCGCAAACGATAATTATCACATATAATATTGTTTTTATTGGGTTTTTTTTGAATTTTCGCGCGGATTTTCGATGCTGTCCAGCGTGGCTTGTCGGGATCTCCCACGTTATATTCACTATAAAAATTCGTGTTTATCGTGGATGGATTTTTACGCGCGCCGCGCCCATCCTGGCGGGATGACCGCAGAAGGATGGACCATGACCCGCACCCTTTGGCTTCGGACACTTGCCGCGACCTGCCTGACGGGGTGGGCTTGCCTGTCCGGGGCGACCCCGCCGGCCCATGCCGCGGGGGCCAGCGCCGCCGGCAACCCGTTTCTGACGGCCAGCACGCTGCCGTTTCAGGCCCCGCGTTTCGACCTGATCCATGACGGGGACTATCGGCCGGCCTTCGAGCAGGGCATGGCGCAGCAACTGGCGGAGATCCGGGCCATTGCGGACAATCCCGCGCCCCCGAGCTTCGACAACACGATCGTGGCGATGGAGCGGTCGGGCCGGGTGCTGGACCGGGTGTCGGAGACGTTCGACGGGGTGTACCAGGCCAATACCGACCCGGCCCTGGATGCGGTGCAGACCGCCGTTTCGCCCGAACTGGCGCAGCACCAGGATGCGATCTATCTGAACCCTGCCCTGTTCGCCCGGGTGCGCACGCTGTACGAGGCGCGGGCCGGGCTGCATCTGACAGGCGAGCAGATGCTGTTGCTGACGGTCTATTACCAGCAATTCATCCATGCCGGGGCGCAGCTTTCGGACCCGGACAAGGCGGCGTTGCGGCAGTTGAATACGCGCCTGTCGCAGTTGGAGACCGATTTCCAGCAGACATTGCTGGCGGCGACCAAGCAGGGGGCGCTGGTCGTGCCGCACGCGGCGGCGCTGGCCGGGCTGGACCCGGCGGC
>NZ_JABXXP010000685.1 GCF_013376155.1 Nguyenibacter vanlangensis | reverse complement strand
CGGCGCAGCCGACGCCACGCTGGTCGCGCGTGGGCGCTATCTGGCCGTCGCGGCCGATTGCGCCGCCTGTCATACCGCGCCGCATGGCGGCAAGCCGTTCGCCGGCGGCTATGGCATCGACTCGCCGCTGGGCAGCATCTATTCCTCGAACATCACGCCGTCCAAGGTCGCGGGCATCGGCAATTATTCCGAATCCCAGTTCGCAGCCGCGGTGCGCGACGGAATTCGCGGCGACGGGGCGCATCTCTACCCCGCGATGCCCTACACGTCCTATGCCCGGCTGACGGACGCGGACATCCATGCGCTCTACGCCTATTTCACGCAGGCGGTGCGGCCGGTGGACACCGCGCCGCCGGCAACCAGGCTGCCGTTCCCGTTCAATATCCGCGCCTCCATGATGGTCTGGAACGCGCTCTTCCTGGACGGCACGCGCTTCACGCCCGATCCGGCCAGATCCGCCCAGGTCAATCGGGGCGCCTACCTGGCCATCGCGCTGGGCCATTGCGACACCTGCCACACGCCGCGCAACGTCATGATGGCGGAAATCGGCGGCAAACAGCTCGGCGGCGCCACGCTCGGCACATGGATCGCGCCGAATATCACCCCCGATCCCGTCAGCGGCATCGGCGACTGGAGCAGCGACGACCTGTTCCGCTACCTCAAGACCGGCGACGTCCCCGGCAAGGCCCAGGCCGCCGGCCCGATGGCCGAGGCGATCGAACATAGTTTCCAATATCTCAGCGACGATGATTTGCGGGCGATCGTCGCCTATGTCCGCCAGGTGCCCGCCCTCCGGAACGCCGCGGAAACCCGGCCGCGCGACGCCTATGGCGCGATCTCGAACGGCGAGGCCCTCCAGCGCGGCGTCGCCCCGGCGTCGCTGAGCAATGGTGCGCGGATCTTCACCGGCGATTGCGCGGCCTGTCACCGCCCCACCGGCACGGGCAGCCAGGACGGGTACTATCCGCAATTGTTCCATAATTCCGCAACGGGCGCCGCGACCCCCGACAATCTGGTCGCCGCCATCCTCCAGGGCGTCGACCGTACGGTGGGCGGCCAGCATGCCTTCATGCCGGGCTTCGCGCACGGGTCCTATGTCGACGAACTGTCCGACCAGGACGTCGCCGACGTCGGCAATTACGTGCTGTCGCAGTTCGGCAACCAGGCGGTCCACATCACGGCCTCCGACGTGGCCACCCTCCGCGCGGGCGGCCCCACGCCGTTGCTGGCACGGGTGGGCGGCTATATCGTGCCCGCGATCGTGGCCCTGGCGGTCATTATTTTGACCGTCATCATCATCATGGTCCGGGCCGGAAGGCGCATCCGCCGCCCGGCCTGACGGGCGCGCGGCGACAGGAACGGGGGAGGCAGCGTGAAACGCCGATCCATTTTAGGAGGTGCCATTCCCCTGGCCCTGGCGGCGGCCTGGCGTGCCGCCCGTGC
>NZ_JABXXP010000684.1 GCF_013376155.1 Nguyenibacter vanlangensis | reverse complement strand
AAGGGGCGGCCTTCCAGGCGACCGTATAGGACGCGGTCGCGGCGGCGGCGGCCAGCGCCGGTTTCTGGCTGTCGGGCATCGCGGCGATCAGGCGGACCACCGTCGCCGCCTGATCCAGAACGCCGGTATCGACCAGCGCCGGGCGCGACCAGTCGGGAACATTGTCGACGATGACCATATAGAGCGTCATGGCCGCCAGGATCGCGACGACGATCGTCATCGCGATCCGGCCCGTAATCGTGTCGAGACGATGGCCGAGCGTCATCTTTTCATTCTCTCCTGGCCTTTCCCGCGGGCGCGTCGCACGCCCATGCCCGGTTCATCCTGTCCGGATCAGCCGAGTCTATCATGCCGGGCACGCGCCCGTGGTCAGTCCGCGCCATTGCCGGTTTGCCCGATCGCGGCATTCCGCGCCACGATGCGCGTCGCCTCGGGCTGAACGAACCCCGCCTTGCCGTCCTTGACGAACGCGGTGCGGCTCTGGCTGTACAGGCTGGTCAGGGTGGCATATTCATCCAGCGAATTCCGCTCGACCTGGTCGGTGACCGGCAGCGTCCGGGCGCGTCCGTCGACCATGCCCAGCCCGGATTTCGTCACGTTCAGGGCCATGATCGCCGCATTGCTGGTCCCGGCGGACGCCACCGAAAGCGGGTTCAGGAACGCGTCGACGACGCGGCCGCCCGCATCGCGCAGGTTCGAGAAGCCGAAGAGCGGCAACTGGACGTCCGGGCCAGGAGAAACGCCCCAGACGCCGAGCGTCTGCCCGAAATCGGCATTGTGGTACGGCATGCCCCAACCGTCCGCGACCTCGAACACGCCCAGTCCGCCCACGGTGGTGTTGATGACGAACCGCTTGGTGGTGTTCCAGCCGCGCGACAGGTTGCCCTGCGCCAGGTCGTTGATCAGGATGACCGGCGTATTGAGGTTGGACAGGAAATTATGAATGCCGCCGCGCACCCCGTGCGACACGTCGTCGGCATAGGCCCGCGCGACGGGGCGCAGCGCATGCCGGTCCACGAACAGGTTGCCCGAGAAGATCGTCCGGTTGGTCGGCCTGAAAGGGTCGTTCTCGCCACCCTGTTCGCCGCGGCTTGCGCAGCCGCCAAGCGCGCCCAGCGACAGCAGGGCGATGATCGTGGTCTGGCAGGCGGTACGTGGGGAAAGCCGCATCGTGGGACTCCTGGTGCCGGCAACGGGGCCGTTGTTGCGGTGCGGACACTACCAGCGGCCATTCCCGCCGTGATGTCGGCCTTGTTTCGGCGCTCCCATAATGTGTCGGCGGTGACAAAAGGCGCGGCGCGGATTGTCGGGCAGGCGGCCGATAAGGCTGCCTTCAGGCAGATCTCCGCCGGAACGCAACGGGGTGCATGCGCCCCTCGCGGCTGTTTCCATCTCGACCGGCTCGGGGCCCGGGGGCGGCCCGCCCGTGACGCCGCCGGCGCAG
>NZ_JABXXP010000683.1 GCF_013376155.1 Nguyenibacter vanlangensis | reverse complement strand
CGCCGGACGCCGCGCCGATCCCCGTGCCGAGCGCCGCGCTGCGCAGCCCGCTGGACGCCTCCCCTTGGGATGGCGACAGGCCGGTCTGCGTCTGGGCATAGATCCGGCACTGCGCGTCGTGCTGCTGGAAGATCGCAAAGCTCTCGCCGGGGCGAGGCATGATCGCAAAGCTTGGCCCAGGCGGCAAGGAGGGCGCGCAACCCGATAAAAGCAGTCCGCATCCCAGCGAAGCGACAAGCAGCGGCGATTTTGTCCGGGAGCGGACATGCGAATGACGATGCGACATAAGGAAGAAATCCGTCGGTCTGGTGAATGCAGAAGGGCGGCCTGGCTACGGGCCGCCCTTCTGCTACGGACCGACGGCGGACTTCCCCCTGGTCAGGAGCTGGAAAAAATCCGTTTTCCGATGCGGCGCGCTGTTGACGAGCGTACGGCGCCCCTCGGGTGACAGGTGCGATATGGCTTCGACCAGCGCATCGCTGAAATCGCCGACGAACCCGTTCCATGCGGCCTGCCACCGCGCCATCGCCGCCCGTGTCGCCGCCGCATCGAAATGGGGGGCGAGGAGTTGATTGTCGATATCCGCCCGCGCCCGCGCCAGGTTTTCATGGGCTTGGACATAGCGTGGCGCGTCCTGCCACAGGACCGAACGGAACGCCGCCGCATCCGCCGGCGACAGATGCGTGGTTGCATTCTGCAGGAAGGTGGCCAGCGCCGTCGCCTGATGCGCGCCCTCGGTGCGGTGGCGCAGATATTGCCCGCCGACGACCGCCGCGAGGAACAGGTTCAGAAACACGGACCCGGCCAGGGCCCATCGGCGGACGCGCCGCCCGTCATGCGGCATATTCGTCATACGCCGCCTCCCAGCGGGGCGACCAGCAGGGCGTTGAACAGGCCGACAGGGACGCCGCCGGCCTGCATCCAGCCCAGCCACAATCCGCCGGCCACCACCACGCCGCCGCCGAACATCATGGCCGTCCAGCGGACGGCCATGACACCGCTCTCCGCCGCGACACCCCCCGGAAACAGGCCGGGCAAGCGCCACCCGAACCGCGCGCCCGGCCCGCGTTTCGGCGTCGCTTTCACGGCAATCCGTCCCGCCACGCCGGCCCGCAGCCGCGTCACGGCAGCCTCGGGATCCTCATGAGCCGCCCGCTGGGCAAACAGGCTCGCCTCTTCCTCGAAAGCACGCGCGATAAGGTCATCCATGTCCCGTTGCGCCGCCAGGATCCCGCGCGCCGTCGCGGACATTTTCAGCAGGGCCTGCGCATCCTGCCGTTCGGATTCGGGCCAGCGCGCCAGCACGGCGCCGTAGGTTTCCGCCAGCACACTGAAACGTTCAGGATTCATCATGGTCGCTCATCCTTTGTTCAGGGCGTTTCCGTCCGCGGTACCGCACGGCGCCAGCCGCGTGCGCAAAAGCGCGCGCCCGCGCGCCAGCAGCCGCTCC
>NZ_JABXXP010000682.1 GCF_013376155.1 Nguyenibacter vanlangensis | reverse complement strand
CGATGACCGCCAGCATGGCCGCGAAAACCGCAACGGCGCGCCCGGCCGGCAGGGCGGCGAAATCCGGCGCGGTGCCGACATGGGCCAGCCGGCCACGGCGGACCGCATAGAAACACAGCCCCACGAACAGGCCGGCGGAACAGGCCGAAAACGCGAAGGCCGGGCCGAAGCGCTCCTGCAGCCAGGGGGTCAGCAGCATCGAGAAGGTCGAGCCGACATTGACCGCCATGTAATAGAGGGTGAAGGCGGCATCCAGTTCGACATCGTCGCCGTCATAGATGCGGCGCACCAGATTGGCGGCGTTGGGTTTGAAGAACCCGTTGCCGGTGGCGATCAGGCCCATGGCCAGGGTGAAGAACTGCTCGTGCACGGTGGCCAGCGCCAGCACGGCATAGCCGAATGCCAGCGTGGTGGCGCCGGTCAGCATGGCGCGGCGCGAGCCCAGGACGCGATCGCCCAGCCAGCCACCGACGGCCGGCAGCGCATAGGTCATAGCGGCGAAGGCGCCCCAGGTCATGTTGGCGCGGGCGTCGGCGAAGCCCAGATGCTGCACCATGAACAGCAGCAGCACCGCCTGCATGCCGTAATAGCCGAAGCGTTCCCATAATTCGATGGCGACGACGACGCTGAAAGACGCGGCACGGGAGGGAAGCGCCAACGCGGCACCCGGAGGCGTTGATGAAGAAGAATTCATGAAATTCCCGAATAGAAGCGCGAACGTTGGGCGAAACACCTATCAGACCGGCAGCAAAAGCGACAACGCGGGCTGGCGTCATTCTGCGCCGAGCGCAGGAATAACGCACAATATGTCTCAATCATTTCGAAAATTCTATGATTCTGTCGCGAATTCAGCCGGCGGCGAAATCATAATCGCGTTCGACCCGGCAGATCCGGGTCTTGTAGGCCGCGTACCAGCGCTGCCGCCCCAGGCGCTGCGCCATCTGGTGGGCGGCGTCCGTCTTCCAGGCGGCGATGTCCTCCAGGCTGCGCCAATAGGAGACGGTGATGCCCGGCGCGCCCGGTCCCGCGCCCTCGCGCACCGATTCGACGCCCAGAAAGCCGGGCTGGCGGGCCGCCGTTTCGGCCATCACGCGCGCCATCTCGCCATAGCCGGCATCGTCCCGGCCGAGCAGGGAAGTGAAAACGACCGCGTAATAAGGAGGCTGAGGCGTGGGGGCGATGGACATCTGGCGGTTCCTGCTGCCGGGCGTGCGGTGTCGGGACGCGGGACATTCAGGGGGCGGGATCGGCGACCGGACGCCGCTTGCGCATCGCGCGGTGCGGGATGCCGGCATCGGGGAATTCCTCGCCATACGCCACATAGCCCAGCGATTCATAGAAAGGGAGGGCCTGGGTCTGTGCGTCCAGCAGGAAACAGGCCACGCCGCGGCAGGCGGGCAGATCCTCGATCGCACGCATCAGGCGGCGGCCGAGCCCCCGGCCGCGCCACGCGGCG
>NZ_JABXXP010000681.1 GCF_013376155.1 Nguyenibacter vanlangensis | reverse complement strand
CGGGCGGCGAGCTGGCGATCGGCAGCGAATAAGGCCGGGCCAACGCCGGCACGGACGGCGCGGCCATCGCCGCCGCAAGGCTGAGCCCCGCCCAGGCGACGCCCGAACCGACACTACCGAAACGTCTGACCATGAACCGCTCCCGCGCGCTGCTGCATTCCTGATGGTGTCATGAAAGGACGAAGCGGGACATCAGGCCATTAAATATTGATTCCGTTTTACCTTTTTCAGCCAGGGCCGGACGATCAGGACGCCAGCGCGGCCAGGCGGGCGAATTTTCTCTGCCGCATCCGGATCAGCCGATAGACGACGCGGGCGATCACCCCATGCACCCAGCCATGGGGCGACACTCCGATGGTCTTCAGGATCATGCCCGTCACCCGGATCGTGTGCTTGGGCTGATAATAGCGCATCGCCCGCGACATATAGGCCGCGATACAGCGCCGATGGTCATAGGGCCGGCCGACCGGCTCGTTGGTCGTGTGATAGGCCGAGGCCAGTTCGTCGTCCTCGCTTTCGGTCACGCGGCCCAGGGCGATGCGGGTGCGCCGCCACACACCCAGGCGCTCGCGCTTCAGATAGCGGTGCATATGGTCGTAGAACAGCTTGAAATGCCGGTATTCGTCGGCGGCGATCTGCTGGCAGATCGCCTTCAGCAGCGGCTCCTCGGTCGCGTCGGCCAGCGCGGTATAAAAGGACGAGGTCCCGGTCTCGACCATGCAACGGGCGATCAGCTCGCCGGTGCGCGACCCGCGTACCGAACGATCGACGTCCAGATCCAGCTTATAGCTCTCGCGATAGCGGGCGAACGCCTCGGGATAGTTCCATTCGGGGTCGGCCAGCATCGCCCAGCGCCCCAGCGCGTCGCCATGCTGCACTTCCTCGACCGCCCAATTATCCGCGGCGTCGCGAAAAGCCGGATCGTCGGAGAACACATTGTTCAGATAGGTCGCATAGTCGACGCCGTTGCGCTCGACGACCGAGGCCGCCTTGACCACGGGGATGATGTCGGGGTCCACGCGCGCAGGGTCGAAACTGTCCCAATCCATCTGTTCAATGCGCCAATGCTTCATCGTACCCCGTCTTTCATCAACACCCGGTCCCCCCGGCGCGCGCCCCTGCCGGCCCCTCGCCCGGACCACGCACAAATGGTTTTCGGCTTCCGAGATGGCATAAAAGCCTCGATTATGCCATGCAGTCCTGATCGGCCCTCACGCGTTCCCCAGCGTGCGGCCCGTTCGCCGGACGGCGCAACAAGAACGAACGCGGATCACACCGTATGAACATACATGAATATCAAGCGAAGACCCTGCTCAAGGGTTTCGGCATGCCGGTACTGGACGGCCGCGTCGCCCGTTCGCCGGACGAAGCCTCGACGGCGGCCCGCGCGCTGCGGGCCCCACTGGTGGTCGTCAAGGCGCAGATCCATGCCGGGGGCCGCGGCGCGGGGCATTTCG
>NZ_JABXXP010000680.1 GCF_013376155.1 Nguyenibacter vanlangensis | reverse complement strand
CTACTCCCGTGATCGCAAGGGCGAACATCCCACGGATCATCTCGCGGGCTGGAGCGGCATCCTGCAATCCGACGCCTATGGCGGCTATAACCGGCTGTTCGACGCCGACCGCAGACCCGCGCCCGTCACCTCGGCGGGATGCTGGGCGGAGCAGCCCAAGGTTCCGCGTGCGAAGCACGTGGAATGGCTGCGGAGGGCCATGCGCGGCGCGGCCTGTTCAAGCTGGCCGAACTCGGCCGCGCGCCGCTCGCCGTGGAAGCCGTGCGCCGGATCGATGCGATCTTCGAGGCCGAGCGTGCCATCAATGGAGCCTCGCCGGTGCAGCGACACGCCGTGCGACAGGAGAGTATTGCGCCCATGGTCGACGACCTGCTGGCCTGGATGCGTGAGAGTTGCGCCCGCCTGTCGAAGAAGGCCCCGGTCACAGCGGCCATGGCCTACATCCTGCGCAGGCCAGAGACTTTTACCCGGTTCCTCCACGACGGACGGATCTGCCTGACCAACAACGCCGCTGAACGCGCACTGCGCGGCATCGCCCTGGGCAGGAAAGCCTGGCTGTTCGCCGGCTCGGATCGCGGCGGGCAGCGCGCGGCCGACATGTATTCCCTCATCGTCACCGCAAAGCTCAACGACATCGATCCCCAGGCCTGGCTCGCTGACGTCCTTGCCCGGATCAACGACCAGCCCGTCTCACGCCTGCACGAATTCCTGCCCTGGAACTGGAAAGCCTCAACACAGCCCCATCATACAAATGCCGCATGAACACGCCCGCGTCTCTCGCCGGATGCTTACGATCGTCCCCTCAGGAAAACCCATCCTCCACCGCCCGGGGCACCGCCTGCCCACGCGTCAGATCCACGATCCGCGCCACCACGACATCGCAGGCCGCCACCGGCACTGCCACCACCAGCACGGCGCCGGCCGCGTCGAACCGCTCCTCCTCGATCGCGGCCCCCATGCCCGGCAACCGCGCCCGCAACAGCGCCAGGTCGGAAAACCCGCAATGAAACGCCAGGCGCGTCATGGCGACGATCGGCACGCGCGGCGCCAGGCGCAGACATTCCGCCGCCGTGCCGCCATAGGCGCGGACCAGTCCCCCGGCCCCCAGCTTGATCCCCCCGAACCAGCGCGTCACCACCACGGCGACCCGGTCGAATCCCTGCCCGTCGATCACCTGCAGGATCGGCCGCCCGGCTGTGCCCCCGGGCTCGCCGTCATCGTCGCTGCGATAATCCTGCCCGATGCGATAGGCCCAGCAATTATGCGTGGCGTCGGCCACCGACACCGCGCGGACGAAATCCAGCGCCTCGGCAGGCGTGGCACAGGGCGCCGCCCGGGCCAGGAACCGGCTCTTGCGGATCTCCTTCTCGAACCGCGCCGGCTCGGACAGCGTGACCCGCCCCCCGCCGGCCGCGTCGCCAATCCCCTCGCTCACGCCTCCTCGCGCACCCGTCGCC
>NZ_JABXXP010000679.1 GCF_013376155.1 Nguyenibacter vanlangensis | reverse complement strand
CCAGGGCCTCGGCGGGGATGAAATGGCCGCCGGTGCCTCCGGCGGCGATGACGATCGGGCGGGCGGTCATGATTCGGTCCTCATGCCGCGGCACGGCGGCCGCGGAAGGCGGGACGGCCGCGCGGGATGCGGCTTTCGCCCGTCCGCTGGCGGGTCAGGGCCAGGACCATGCCGATGGTCAGCGCCACCGACATGGCCGACGAGCCGCCATAGGAGATGAAGGGCAGGGTCATGCCCTTGGTCGGGATCAGGTGCAGGGTCGAGCCCATGTTGACGAACGCCTGGAGGCCGAAGCCGGTGACGAGGCCGGCGGTGGCGACGACGATGAAGGGATCGTCCTCGCGCAGCAGCTTGAGCAGGGTGCGGATGACGATCACGCCGAAGACGGCGATGATGAACAGGCAGATCAGCATGCCGAATTCCTCGCCCGCCACGGCGAAGACGAAATCGGCGTGAGCGTCGGGCAGCAGGTCCTTGACCCGCCCCTCGCCGGGGCCGCGGCCCATCAGCCCGCCATTGCCGAAGGCGCGCAGCGCGGTGTCGATCTGGTAATGGTCGCCGACATTGGGGTGCAGGAAGCGTTCGACGCGCGAGCGGACATGGGGGAAGACCATGTAGGCGCCCAGGAAGGCGGCGATCATGCAGCCCACGCCGGCGCCGACGAAGAAGATGTTCAGCCCGTCGATGAAGAGCTGGGCCAGGAACACCGTGGTGATCACGCTGAGCATGCCGATATCGGGCTGCGATTTGAGCAGCAGCAGGATGACCGCGAACAGGCCGAGCGCGATGGGCATGCCCGGGAAGAAGCGGCGCAGGCGCCGTTCGGTCAGCAGCCAGGCGGTGACGACCGCGAAACAGGGCTTGAGGAATTCGGAGGGCTGGACCGACATCAGCGGCAGCGCGATCCAGCGCCGTGCGCCCTTGATTTCGACCCCGTGGACCAGCGTGAGGGCGGTGGCGCCGATGGCGACCACGAAGCCCACCGCCGCCAGGCGCCTGACGCCGCGTGGCGAGAGCAGCGAGGTGGCGGTGACGATCGCCCCGGCCAGCAGCAGGAAGATGACCTGCTTGAGGATGAACATGTCGCGCGAGGCGCCGATGCGGGTGGCCACCGCCGGGCTGGCCGCCAGCATCAGCACGTAGCCGAAGCCGATCAGGATGCCGATGCAGGAGAGCGTCACCCGGTCGACATGGCGCCACCAGCGGGCGAGATAGGACGCATCGACGCGCGAAATGGCGGCCATTATCCGTGATCCCCGTATTCGTGATTCCCGTCCTGGGTATTGGCGATGCCCTCGACCAGCGCGGCGAAATGCCGGCCACGCTGTTCGAAGCTGCTGAACTGGTCGAAGCTGGCGCAGGCGGGCGAGAGCAGCACGACGGGCGCGCCTGTACGGCGGGCCGCGTCCAGGGCGGCGGGGACCGCCTGGTCCAGCGTGCCGGACAGGGTGTGGGGCAC
>NZ_JABXXP010000678.1 GCF_013376155.1 Nguyenibacter vanlangensis | reverse complement strand
GGCGGGCTCGATGCCCACAACCATCTGGCGCGCCCCGTCGCGCATCGCGGCCTGTCCCAGCCGCCGGCTCTGCCCGACCGTAAAGCGGGTCACCCCCTCATGCCGGCCGACCACCTGCCCCGCCGCATCCACGATCTCGCCCCCGCCCGCCATCTCGGGGCGCAGCGCCTCGACCAGGTCGGCATAGGACCCGTCGGGAACGAAGCACAGGTCCTGGCTGTCGGGCTTGGCCGCGACCGACAGGCCGAACCGCGCGGCCTCGGCGCGCACCGCATCCTTGTCCGGCATGTCGCCCAGCGGAAAGCGCAGGAATTCCAGTTGCCGCCGGGTGGTCGCGAACAGGAACCAGGACTGGTCGCGCCCGGCATCGACCGGGCGGTGCAGTTCCGGCCCGTCCGGCCCCTCGACGCGGCGGACATAATGCCCCGTCGCCATCGCCTCGGCCCCCAGGTCGCGCGCCATGCCCAGCAGGTCGGTAAACTTCACCCCCTGGTTGCAGGCCACGCACGGCACCGGCGTCTCGCCGCCGGCATAGGCATCGGCGAAGGTCTCGATCACGCTCTCGCGGAACCGGCTCTCGGCATCGATGACGTAATGGGGGATGCCCAGCCGGTCGGCCACCCGGCGCGCATCGTGGATGTCGCGCCCGGCGCAGCACGCGCCCTTGCGCGCGCTCTGCCGCGAATCATAGAGCTGCAGCGTCGCGCCCACGACCTCGTGACCTTCGGCGACCAGCCGTGCCGCGACCACGCTGCTGTCCACGCCGCCCGACATGGCGACCATGATCCGCATGGGCCGTCCCCCTTCCCTTCTTCCGTCAGGCCGTGCGCGGCAGGCGCACGACGAGCCCGTCCAGGGCCTCGGTCATCACGATCTGGCAGCCCAGGCGCGACGTCTTCTCCAGGCCGAAAGCCAGGTCCAGCATGTCTTCCTCGTCCTCGGTCGGCGCGGCCAGCTTCGCCGCCCAGTCCGGATCGACGACGACATGGCAGGTGGCACAGGCCAGCGACCCCTCGCACGCGCCTTCCAGGTCCACGCCATGCTTGTGGGCGATCTCGAGGACCGAAAGCCCGATCGGCGCGTCCACCTCCCGGCGCGTCCCGTCGCTGTCGATGAAAATCATATGCGGCATGTCTCTGTCCTGGCCGTGTCGTCGTGGGTGGCATGCGCGGCCGCTCCCGATCCCGCCGCGCGCGCATCCGCCACCGCCCGGCACAGGATCGCGGCCGCGCGATCCATATCGGCGGGTGAGGTATAGCGTCCCACCGCCAGACGCAAGCTCCGCGCCGCCTGCGCCGCGTCCAGCCCCATCGCCGTCAGCACATAGGACGGCGCCAGCTCGGCCGAGGAACAGGCCGACCCGGTCGACAGGCACAATTCCGGCGCATGGGCGATCACGTCCAGCGCCCGCACGTCCGCGAAGCGCAGGTTCAGGTTGGACGGCAGCCGGTGCGCCATCGACCC
>NZ_JABXXP010000677.1 GCF_013376155.1 Nguyenibacter vanlangensis | reverse complement strand
GGATCGTGGCCGGCGGCGACAGCTCCGGATGGGCCGGAATATGCGCGCACCGCCCGTCGGGACCGAAACGCCAGCCATGATACAGGCAGGCCAGCGTCCCCTCGCGCAGGAATCCCAGGCTCAGCCGCATGCCCCGGTGCGGGCAGCGATCATCCCAGACATGCGCGACGCCCCGCGCATCGCGCCACACCGCCAATTCGCGCCCGCGCAGCACGCATCCCGCGACGCTGCCCGGCTCCAGGTCCATCGCCAGCATCAGCGCATGCCACCCATCCCCCGGATCGGCCGTCATGCCTCGTCCTCCCACTCGCTCTCGCCCCACTCGCTCTCGCACAGAATATCCGGCGCCAGGCAACCCGGCGGCCCCAGCCGGCACGCCATCTCGAACGCGCCCACCAGCGCCTCGGGTCCGCTGACCTCCAGCACCAGCCGCTCCGGCACGGCCTCATGCACCACGCACGTGACCGACAGCAGCGCCGCCCGCTCGCGGGCAAAGCGCATCATCGCCGCGTCCTGCGCGCATCCCGCCAGCACCATCCGCATCCGTTCCCGCCGGGCCATCCGGGTCCCCGCCCCAAACTCACGCCATCTCCGATAGCCTGCCCCGCCGAACCGTGCCATCCCTGTACCGAATCGTCCCTTTCCCCGAACAGGTCCCAGCCCCATGATCCCCATCACCGCCCATGACGCCCTGCTGGTCATCGACGTGCAGAACGATTTCCTGCCGGGCGGCGCGCTCGTCGTCCCCCGCGGCGACGCGGTCATCCCGGTCATCAACCATCTCACCCGCCTGCCTTTCGGCCAGCAGGCCGCCAGCCAGGACTGGCACCCGCACGGCCACGCCTCCTTCGCCAGCACCCACGGCTCCCACGCCCCGCACGGCACCTGGCCCGATCACTGCGTGGCCGGCACGCACGGCGCCGAACTCGCCCCCGCACTGGACCAGACCCGAGTCGGCATGGTGATCCGCAAGGGCCGCGCCCTCGACATCGACAGCTATTCCGCCTTTCTCGACAATGACCGCACCACCCGCACCGGGCTGGAATTCTGGCTGCGCGGCCTGGGCGTCACCCGCGTCTTCATCACCGGCCTGGCACTGGATTATTGCGTCGCCTTCACCGCGATCGACGCGAAGACCCTTGGTTTTGAAACGTTCGTGGTCGAAGATGCCTGCCGTGGGATCGCACCCGACCCCGCCGCCACGTGGCAGGCTCTCGAACGGCACGGCATCGTCCGCGTCCGCTCCGCCGACCTCGCCGGCACGGCATAGGGGCGATCGCGCAACCGGGGGTGTTCGGCGCCGGGTGGGACCGGCCCGAACAGATAATTTGGGGGATGACGGACCGATGACCGTTCCGGGTCGGGTATGACCATGTACAGGCCGCGGGGGCGGCTTCTCACATCGCGGCGACAGGTTCTCGGCCTCGCGGCCGGCACGGCAGGGGGCGCCCTGCTCCGCCCGCCG
>NZ_JABXXP010000676.1 GCF_013376155.1 Nguyenibacter vanlangensis | reverse complement strand
CCGACCGCCCCCGCCGCGCGCGCGCCGCGCTCGGCCTGCTTGCGCCGGGACGGGTGGGGGGCGGTATGCGGCGATCGAGTCATCAGGGGCTCATCCGGAACAGGCATGGCGGAACGCAGGCAGGGGATCGGCAGGCACCGGCCATGACGGAGGCGAAGGTTCGGAGCGCAGATGTAAGGCAGGGATTTGGGACCAATTTATGGCCGGATCCGGGACGCGGGGCCCAGGAACGACCCGAGACGGCATTCGGCATCGGATTTCTGCCCCGGTACGGCCTGGTCAGGCGCGGAAGTTCAGGCTGATGAAAAAGAACGTCGTCTAAGGCTTTACAGAAATACGATGTTTTGTGCAACAATGTCACGCCTCCGGACGAGATGTTTTTCGCCGTGCGTCGGGGACGTCCGCATCCCGCGGCGGGCCGGCCGCTGTCCGGTTGCGGCGGGCGGGGCAATCGGCTAACGCCACGGCATGAGTGCGATGCCAGATATTCCGGACAGGTCGGAATGCGCGGACCCCGTCCTGGGGCCGCCCAGGCCGGTCAGGCGTCTCGTTTCGGCCCTGCGCGACATCGCCGGCGGACTGGCGATGTGGCGGCTGGCCGTCTCGCTGGGCTGGCTGGACATCAGGCTGCGCTATCGCGGCTCGGCCCTGGGGCCGTTCTGGCTGACCCTGTCCACCGCGATCATGATCGGCGCGATGGGCCTGATCTACGGCCGGCTGTTTCATATGGACCTGGCCCGCTACCTGCCGTACCTGGCCCTGTCGATGACCTTGTGGCAGGTCGGGATCGGCACGATCCTGACCGAGGCCTGCACCTGCTTCATCGATGCCGAGCGGATGATCCGGGCGGTGCGCCTGCCCTATTTCCTGCAGCCGATGCGCGTGATGGTGCGCAACGCGGTGGTGTTCGGCCACAATATCGTGGTGCCGCTGGGGGTGTTCGTGATCTTCGGCGTCTGGCACGGCGCGACCATGCTGCTGGCGCTGCCGGGCATCGCGCTTTGGCTGGTCAACGGGCTGGCGGCGGGGCTGCTGCTGGGCTGTTTCTGCGCGCGCTTCCGCGACGTGCCGCCCATCGTGACCAGCGGGCTGCAGCTCGCCTTCTACGTCACGCCGGTCATGTGGTCGGCGTCGCAATTGCGCGGCCATGGCTGGTGGCTGCCGCTGAACCCGTTCTATCCGCTGCTGGAGGTCGTGCGCGGTCCCCTGCTGGGCCAGGTGCCGGCCGCCCCGATCTGGGCCGAGGCCGTGTCCTGCAGCGTGCTGCTGTGGCTGGGCGGGCTGTTCGTGTTCTCGCGCAGCCGCACGCAACTGGCATTCTGGGTCTAGGGCGATGGCCGGCACGATCGTCCCCGCCATCCGGGCGGAAAACCTGTCTTTGTCCTTTCCGGTCTTCCACGGCGGCGCGCGCTCGCTCAAGAAGACCCTCTTCGCCGGGGCGAAGCGGCCGCTGGCGGCGCTGCGCGGCT
>NZ_JABXXP010000675.1 GCF_013376155.1 Nguyenibacter vanlangensis | reverse complement strand
GACATGACCGGGCTGGACGGGCTCGTCTGGCTGCGCGGCGACGTGGCGCGCGTGCGCGCCGGCACCAACATGCTGGCGCTGGATCGCGCGCTGCGCGCCAAGGGGCGCGAATTGCGCATGTTCCCCTCGACCAAGCGCACGGCGACAATCGGCGGCTTCGTCTGCGGCGGATCGGGCGGGATCGGCTCCGTCACCTGGGGCGGGCTGCGCGCGCCGGGCAATCTGCTGGCGACCCGCGTGGTGACGATGGAGGACGAACCCCGCGCCGTGGAACTGCGCGGCCCCGACACCAGAATCGTGAACCACGCCTACGGCACCACCGGTTTCGTGACCGAACTGGAACTGCCGGTCGAACCCGCCGTCGATTGGTGCGACATGGCGGTCGCCTTCCCCGACCTGGCGCAGGCGGCACGCTTCGCCCACCTGCTCGCCACCCAGACCGGCCTGCAAAAGAAGCTGGTCTCGGTCATGGATTGTCGCCTGCTGCCCTATTTCGCCCCGCTGCGCAACCGGGTGCCGGCCGGCCGGGCCCTGGTCATCCTGATGATGGCGCCCGCCGCCATCGAACCCACCCGCGCCCTGATCGCGCGGGAACATGGCGAACTGTGTTATTCGTGCAACACGGCCGAGGCCGAGGACGATCCCGGGCACGTTCCGCTCTACGAATTGACCTGGAACCACACCACCCTGCAGGTGCTCAAGAAGGACCGGTCCTACACCTATCTGCAAACCGGCTTTCCGCCCGCCGACGCGCTGGCCCGGGTCGCGGCGCTCGCGGCGCAGTTCCCCGACGAATTGCTGACCCACCTGGAATTCCTGCCCATGGAGGGCGGCATGTCCTGCGCCGGCCTGCCGGTGATCCGCTTCACCGATTCGGCCCGCCTGGACAAGATCATGGCGGCGCACGACGCGGCCGGAATCTCGGTGGCCAACCCGCATGTCTACACGATCGAGGACGGCGGCGCCCATCGCGGCCTCTCGCCGGATCTCGCCGCCGACAAGCGGCGATTCGACCCGGCCGGCCTGCTCAATCCCGGCAAGATGCGCAGTTTCGAGGCGCTGGCCGGGGCACCGAACGGGGCAGAGCGGGCGGCCGAATCCTGACCGCCGCCCGGCCCCTGTTACCTGCCGGGCGGGGATGTGGTATTCCGGCCGCATTCCATGTGTCGAATCGGTCTGTACCTCATGCCGGGGTGACTTTGCACTGGCAACCGGGCCGCGCGCGATATATATTACGAATCCGTTATGGAATCAGGAATTCCAGCGGATATCGGCGCCCGTTCCGGGGGTGGAAAGGCGCCGTATTTTTATTTTCAACGCAGACGGGGGTTACGTTGTCGTCACGATTTATCTTCGGGCTGCTGGTCGCCAGCACGGCCTTGTCCAGCAGCATTCTCGCGGCCGGCGCGCAGGCGCAGACCGCGGCGCCGGTCACGCAGCACCATCCGCGTCACCGCCACGCGCCGGCC
>NZ_JABXXP010000674.1 GCF_013376155.1 Nguyenibacter vanlangensis | reverse complement strand
GGCGCGGCACCGGCGGCCCCCCGCATGACGGGCCGATCGCGCTGCGCTTCACCGCGACGGGCAACGGCAGCGGCCTCCTCGACATCGAAAGCATCCGTGACCGGGACACCTGAACGGACCGGCGGAAGAAACGCACCACAGGAAGAGAAGAAAGGTTCAGCCATGTATTTCGATTCCCAGGCCCTGACCGCCCTGCTGTCCGACGAGGCCCTGGCCCGGAAGCTGGCCCCCGCGATCCAGGCGGACTGGAAACGCATGACCACCCCGCTCGCGGTGGTCGAAACCGTGCTCGCCCTCGGCAAGCCCCACGAGCCCGGCAAGACCCATGCCGAGACGCAGGATGCCGTCGCTTCGTTCCTGGACGCGCACGACATCGAACTGCGCGACATGCCGCCGGGCTCCAAGCTGGTCCCGCTCGCGGGCGAGGCCGCGGGCAACATAGCCGCGCCGGACGTCGTGCACTGCCTGAACGCCGCCTGCGCCGCCTATTACGAGATGGAGATGTTCCGCATCGACGACGCCCTGGCCGCTCTCCCCGGCCTCCCCGGCCTCCAAAGTCGCGACACCACCGGCGACGTGGATTCCGAGATCTGAAGGACGGACGCATGCCATTCCCCGCCGACACCCCGCCCCCGGCGGCAGGCGAGCCCTCGGCCGCCGCCACGCGGCAGCTTTATCCCCTGCCCCCCGACGCGGCGGGCCACGTCCATACCGTGACGGTCTTCCGCTACGGCACGCCGGGCGCCCGGCCCAAGGCGCATCTCCAGGCCGGGCTCCACGCCGATGAATTTCCCGGCATGCTGGCACTGTATTTCCTGCGCCGGCTGCTCGACGAAGCCGCCGCCCGCGGCCGGCTGCGCGGCGAGATCCTCATATTGCCGCAGGCCAACCCGATCGGCCTGACGCAATGGCGGCAGGGCTTCCTGCTCGGACGCACCGAAACCGCGTCCGGCGGCAATTTCAACCGCGGCTATCCCGACCTGGCCGCTCTTGCGTCCAGGATTCTGGCGGGCCGCCTGGACGGCGATGCGGCGGCGAATGTCGCGCGCATCCGTGCCGCGATGGCCGAGGCACTGGCGGCGATGCGGCCGGCGACGGCGCTCGACGGACTGCGCCATCGCCTGCTCACCCTGGCGCATGACGCCGACCTGGTGCTGGATCTGCATGCCGACAACCAAGCCCAGCGCCATATGTATGTCGGCACGCCGCTCTGGCCGCAGATGCGCGACATCGCCGCCGAAATCGACGCGCGCGCGGTGCTGCTGGCCGACATCTCCGGCGGCAACCCGTTCGACGAGGCCTGCAGCCTCCCATGGCAGGACCTGGCGCGACGCTTCCCCGATGCCGCGATCCCCCCCGCCTGCGCCGCCGCGACCTTGGAACTGGGCAGCAACGACGATGTCGATCTCGGCATGGCCCAGGACCAGGCGGCCGCCCTCTACCGCATCCTCGAACGGCGCGGCCTGATCGACCGGCCGGAC
>NZ_JABXXP010000673.1 GCF_013376155.1 Nguyenibacter vanlangensis | reverse complement strand
AGCACCTCGGCCAGCATGACGGGGACATGGCCGGGACGGTGGCCGGCGGGGGGCGTGGTCATGGCGTTCATGCGGCGCCTCCGCCGTTGGTCCCGCCGTGGGTGCTGCCGCCTTGCTGAACGTGATTCTGAACGTGACTCTGTGCGCGGTTCTGGGCCGGCAGGGCGAGATTGCGCGAGCGGGTGCGGGCCTCGGCGCGGCGGCGTTCGGCGGCGGCGGGTTCCCAGATCTGGAAGATGCGGCCCAGCCCCATGAAGGCGACGCTGTCGGTCAGGGTGGCGTGTTCCTTCAGCGCGTCGGGCAGGATGATCCGTCCCTCGCGGTCGGCGTCGACGGGGAAGGCGTCGGCATAGAGGGCGGCGGCCATGTCGTCATGTTCGTCGGAGAACATGTCCAGCCGGTCGAGCGGCTGGCTGAGGGCCGCGAAGGCGGCGGTGGGCCAGGCCTCGATGCAGGGATGCTGGTGCGAGGGGCGCAGGACGACCAGCGCGTCGCCGGCCTGGGCCTGGGCGCGCAGGGCCGTGCGGAAGGGAGCCGGGATCGACACACGGCCCTTGGCGTCGAGGCGGTTCTGATGGGTGCCGAGGAACACACTCACGCTTTTGCGATGCTCCCTCGGCTGGATGGTTGCGGATGCGATTGCGCATGGGCCGGCGCTCCCTGCGCGCCGGGTTTTCATGGGATATCATGGGATTTTATGGGACGTCAAACAAAACGCGCTGAAATTCTGGCAGAAAACCGCAGTTTTTCGTGGGTTGGACAAGTCGTGACAGGACTTGACCCCAATTGTCGCAGCGGGCGGACTTTGGAATGCGGCATGAATATGGATGTTTACGTTATGTTCTAGTTTGAACGTGATCAAAACGAGAACATTTTGCTGGGGGCATTTTGTTGGGGGTGTGTTCCGCAGGAGACGACGAGGCCAGACGGTCTGTAAGCCGGGTTCTGTCCATCCTCGATGAAGATGGGGCGACCATTCCTCTGGGACGCGCCTTGCGGCGCGCCTCACGCGACCAACCCGAACGACGGGGCGGAGGGACCCCCGGCGGCGCCTTTGGGGGCGTCGCCTGCCGTTCCTATTCGGTCTTGCTCCCGGTGGGGTTTGCCCTGCCGCCTGCGTTGCCGCACGCGCGGTGCGCTCTTACCGCACCGTTTCACCCTTGCCCGCACCATCTCCGGCGTACCGGAATGCCGTGGGGGCGGTTTGTTTTCTGTGGCACTTTCCCTGGGGTCGCCCCCGCCGGCCGTTAGCCGGCACCGTTCCTCCGTGGAGCCCGGACTTTCCTCTATCGCGTGGCGACAGCGGTCGCCCGACCGTCTGGCATGCGGAAACTGGCGGTCCGGGCGGCTTGCGTCAAGGGGGAATGCGCCGCATCAAGAGGCGGACGACATGATGAGGCGAGGGCGGGAGCGCGGGCATGGCGGGCGGGCCGGCGGTGGAATCGGGAATGGCGCAATCGGGCTCGGGCGCGGACACGGCGC
>NZ_JABXXP010000672.1 GCF_013376155.1 Nguyenibacter vanlangensis | reverse complement strand
GCTATCGCGACGGAATCGGCGACGCGCTGGCGGTGCAGGACGGCATGGCGGCGCTGGCGGCGGCGCGGCAGGACGATGTGCGGGCCCGCCTTCAGGTCCTGCTGGACGCGGTCGCGCTGTACAAGGCGATGGGCGGCGGCTGGGAATGACCGGATGGGCGCCGATGCGCCGTGGGCGGTGTTCCGTCCCATATGGCCATGCCATATATGCCATATAAAGGTGGATTTCCGGGGGGCGGTCCTGTATCCGCCCGGCAACGACCCGCCTGATGATCCGAAAGGCAGAAACATGCCCGCCTATCGTTCCCGCACGACGACGCACGGCCGCAACATGGCCGGGGCCCGCAGCCTGTGGCGCGCCACCGGCATGCAGGATGCCGATTTCGGCAAGCCGATCATCGCGGTCGCCAATTCCTTCACCCAGTTCGTGCCGGGACATGTCCATCTGAAGGATCTGGGCCAGCTCGTGGCCGGCGCGGTGGCCGAGGCCGGGGGAATCGCCCGCGAATTCAACACCATCGCGGTGGATGACGGGATCGCCATGGGCCATGGCGGCATGCTGTACAGCCTGCCGTCGCGCGAGCTGATCGCCGATGCCGTGGAATACATGGTCAACGCGCATTGCGCCGACGCGCTGGTATGCATCAGCAATTGCGACAAGATCACGCCGGGCATGCTGATGGCCGCGATGCGGCTGAACATCCCGGCCATCTTCGTGTCCGGCGGCCCGATGGAGGCCGGACGGATCAGCCAGGACGGCATCGACCGCCGGGTGGACCTGATCACCTCGATGGTCTCGGCCGCCGATCCGCGCGTCAGCGACGCCGAGGCCGAGACGATCGAGCGGTCGGCCTGCCCGACCTGCGGATCGTGCTCGGGCATGTTCACCGCCAATTCGATGAACTGCCTGACCGAGGCGCTGGGCCTGGCGCTGCCGGGCAATGGCAGCCTGCTGGCCACCCATGCCGACCGGCGCGACCTGTTCCTCGCGGCCGGGCGGCGGATCGTCGGCCTGGCCCGCCAATGGTACGAGCACGACGACCCCACCGCCCTGCCGCGCGGGATCGCGACCATGCAGGCATTCGAGAACGCCATGTCGGTCGATATCGCCATGGGCGGGTCGACCAACACCGTGCTGCACCTGCTGGCCGCCGCGCATGAGGGCGCGGTGCCCTTCACCATGGCCGACATCGACCGCCTCTCCCGCCGGGTGCCGCATCTGTGCAAGGTCGCGCCATCCAAGGCCGACGTGCACATGGAAGACGTGCATCGTGCCGGCGGCATCTTCGCCATCATGGGCGAACTGGACCGGCTGGGCCTGCTGCACCGCGAGGTGCCGATGGTCCATGCCCCCTCGCTGGCCCAGGCGCTGGAAAACTGGGACGTGTCGGCCCCCGACGCGCCCGAGGCCGCGCGCACGCTGTTCCGCGCCGCGCCGGGCGGGGTGCGCACCACCCAGGCCTTCTCGCAGGCCAGCCGGTATCAC
>NZ_JABXXP010000671.1 GCF_013376155.1 Nguyenibacter vanlangensis | reverse complement strand
GCCGTAATAGCGGCCGTCGCCCGGCTTGCCGGTGCCCAGGCGCGGCGCGCCGACCAGGATGCCTTCGGCCACGCCCCACGGGGCATGGGGGGCGATGTCATAGCCTTCGCGCTTCAGGGTCGCGGCCACCGCGTCGGACAGGGCGCCCTGTTCGACCTCGACATGGGTGGGCTGCCATTGCTCGTGGATGCGCGGCAGGTCGATCGCCTGCTGGATGTCCAGCCCGTAATCGACCACGCCCAGGATCGCCGACAGCACGATGGTGGGAATGCGCGAGCCGCCGGGGCTGCCGATGACCATGACCGGCCGGCCGCCGCGCGACAGGATGGTGGGCGACATGGACGAAAGCGGCGTCTTGCCGGGGGCGACGGCGTTGGCCTGGCTGCCGACGATGCCGAACATGTTGGGCACGCCCGGACGGGACGAGAAATCGTCCATCTCGTCATTCATGAACATGCCGGTGCCGCCGCCGATGACCTTCGCGCCGAACCAGCCATTCAGCGTGTAGGTGACCGAGATCGCCATGCCCTTGCGGTCGATGACCGAGAACTGGGTGGTTTCGGTCTTCTCGGGCTGGGCCTCGCCGGGGCGCAGGGCGGCGGAGGACAAGGCGTGATCGGTCGGGATGCCGGCGCGGACCTGCGCCGCATAGGCCGGGTCGATCAGGTGCTGGACCGGATTATGGACGAAGGCCGGATCGCCCAGGTCCTGCCGGTCGGCATAGGCGTGGCGCATGGCCTCGACCTCGCGCTGGATGGCGGGGGCGGTGTGCAGGCCCAGCCGGCCCATGTCATAGCCCGACAGGATGTTCAGGATTTCGCACAGCGCGACGCCGCCGCCGCTGGGCGGGGGCGCGGTGTCGATATGGTAGCCGCGATAGGTGCAGGTCAGCGGCGCCAGGATTCGCGGCGCGTAACTGCGGAAATCGGCAAGCTGGAGGATGCCCCCGCCCGCCTGGCTGGCCCGGACGATGTCGGCCGCGATGGGACCGCGATAGAAGGCGTCGGCGCCGTCGCGGGCGATCAGCGACAATGTCCTGGCAAGGTCGGCCTGCACCAGGCGGTCGCCGGCCTGCAACCGCGAACCGTCGGGCCGCAGGAAGATCCTGCGCGCCTGGGGGTCGCGCGCGAAATCGGCGGTCGAGGTGTCGAGCAACTGCACGTCGCCTTCGCCCAGGACGAACCCGTCGCGCGCCAGCGCGATGGCCGGGGCCATGACCTGCCGGCGGGTCAGGTGGCCCCAGCGATGCAGCACCAGGTCCATTCCGGCGACGGTGCCCGGCACGCCCACGGCCTTCCACCCCAGGATCGACAGATTGGGAATGACCGCGCCCTTGGCGTCCTGGAACATGGTGGCGGTGGCGGCCAGCGGCGCGTGTTCGCGGAAATCGATGAAGACGGCGTGGCCGTCGGGCGTGCGCAGGGTCATGAACCCGCCGCCGCCGATATTGCCCGCCGCCGGATAGACGACGGCCAGCGCATAGGCCACCGCG
>NZ_JABXXP010000670.1 GCF_013376155.1 Nguyenibacter vanlangensis | reverse complement strand
CACTGCGCAGCGCCGGAACATCGGCCGCGCCCGCGCGGACCAGCAGGCGCGGCCCCGGCACCGGCGAAAACGGCACCGCGACCTGCAATTTGGGATAGTACGCCCCCCCGGCCCGCTCCAGCGCCTGGGCCCAGGACTGGTCGAACACATATTCGCCATAGGAATGGGACTTGGCGTAAAGCGGGGCCGCGGCCAGCAGCCGCCCGTCCTTGCCGCGGATCGCCGCATGCTGCGGCAGCCAGCCGGTGCGCGGCCCGGTCGACCCGCTCTCTTCCAGCGCCGAGAGAAAGGCATGGCTGACGAACGGATTGTCCGCGCCGGCGCACTCATCCCATTCGGCCGCCGGAATCTCGGCGATCGCCCGATGCAGGCTCAGCGTCAGGTCAGCCATGGAACGGGCGGCCATCGGCGGGCCCCCCTCAGCCGATCTCGAACAGGCCTTCGACCTCGACCGCCGCGTCCAGCGGCAGCGACGGCACCCCGATGGTCGAGCGCGCATGGCGCCCCGCCTCGCCGAAAATGGCGACCGCCAGGTCCGATGCTCCGTTCATGACGGCGGCATGCTGGGTAAAGCTGGGCACGCAGGCGATGAACCCGCCCAGCCGCACCACGCGCCGCACCCGCGACAGGTCGCCGATCGCCGCGCGGACCTGGGCGATGACGTTGATCATGCAATAGCGGGCGGCCTCGACCCCGATTTCGGTCGCCACGTCCGCGCCCAGCTTGCCGGTGGCGAACAGCTTGCCGTCGACCAGCGGCAACTGGCCCGAAACGACCAGCAGCGACCCGCTGACGGCAGTGCCGACATAGGTCGCGACCGGGGCCGGCGGAATGGGCAGGATGATACCGTGCTGGTCCAGGCGGGCTTCGGGGGTGCTGTCCATCATGGGATACTCCTGTATTCGACACTGGAATCAATAATTTAGTGGCCTGCTGATCCGAGAAATTCTCATAAGAATTTCTCGGGCAGGACACTAGGCGTCGCTCATCATCCCGCCAGCCTCACCCCACCAGCCTCAGCCGGCCGGCGCGCCGCGGCGGCGTCTCGCCCGGCGTGGCGGGCAGGTCCAGCGGCAGCATCGGCGACGGGGCGTCGGCGACGGGGTCCTGGTGCGGGGCGTCGGGCAGTCTGTTGCCCAGATAGGCATCCGACAAGGCCCGGAATGCATAATCCAGCAGCGACGTGGCATAGGCCGCCACGGGATCGCCCTCGACGGTGCCCGCCGGGCCGAACCGAGTATAGGCGAACGCCGCGACATAATCATCCAGCGGCGCGCCATATTGCAAACCGATGCTGACGGCCTGGCCCAGCGCATCCATCAACCCCCGGGCGACCGCGCTTTCGCGCGCGGGCGTCAGCGCGATCTCCCCCAGCGTGCCGTCCTCGTACTCCCCGGTGCGCAGGAACAGCCGATGCCCGCCGACGCTGGCCTTCTGGGTAAAGCCGCCATGGCGGGCCGGCAGGTGGCGCCGCACGCCGCGTTCCAGCGCCA
>NZ_JABXXP010000669.1 GCF_013376155.1 Nguyenibacter vanlangensis | reverse complement strand
GGACGCGGCGCCGGCATTCCTCGCGGCCGTGACGGCGGCGCGGGATCGCGGGGCCTCGGTGTTGTGGTTTGCGCGCGACGCTGCGGCGTGGCGGGATTATCGCCGGGCGGTCAGCGCCCAAATGCGCCTTCTGGACGAAGGCCTGTTTCCGATACGGAGGGGATAGATGGCCCAAGGCCGGACAATGGGTCAGACGGCCGATCCGTCGCGCCAACTGGTGCGCGTGCGCTATGCTGACGAATGGGTGGGGCTGCTGGTGCTGGTCTCGCTGGCGATCTGCTTCGCCGCGATCGTCGAGGCCGGAGTGCTGCGCGATTGGCTGACCCCGGCCGGGCAGTTGCAGATCGTGCTGCCGGATGTGGGGGTCAGCGGCCTGGCGATCGGGGACGATATCGAGGTCGTGGGCATCCATGCCGGGACGATCCGGCGCATCCGCATCAACCCGTCGGGCGGGATGTATGCGATCGCCGACATCGATCCGCAGCTCGAGACCTATATCCGCCGCGACAGCACGGCCACCATCCGCCGGCGCTTCGTGGTGGCGGGGGCCGATTACGTGGATATCACGCGCGGGACCGGCGAGCCGATGGATTGGCATTACGCCGTGATCACCGCGCAGAACGCCCCGAATCCGGCGGACATGATCACCCAGACCTTCGCCGATATCCGCGCGCGCATCCTGCCGGTGCTGGACAGTTCGCAGCATATGATGTCGATGCTGGACGCCACCATCACGGACCTGCATGCCGGCAAGGGAACGATGGGCCAGTTGATGACGAACGACGCGCTGATCCGCCAGGCGGACCAGTTGGTCGAATCGCTGAACGCCGCCATCGCCCAGTTGACGCCGATCGAGCATCAACTGTCCGGGGTCATGACCAAGGCCGACGGCGGCATGGCCAATATGCGCGCGGTGACGGCGGACCTGCGCAAGGCCAGCCCACGCCTGCCCGAGATCACCCGCAATCTGCAGGAGACGTCGTCCGAACTGCCCGCGCTGCTGACTCAGGCGCAGATCACGGCGACCAGCCTGCAGAAACTGACGGACCAGTTGCGCGGCCTGTGGCTGCTGGGCGGCGGCGGCACGGCCCAGCCGCCGCAACGGCGCTTGCCGGCGGAGAGAATCCAGCCATGAAGGGCATGGCCGCCCGTCTGGCGGTGCTTCTGATGGTGCCGGCCCTGGCGGGATGCGGCGGCGGGCGGACCGGGCCGCAGGACGACATGCTGGACCAGGCGATGGAGACCGGCCGCCAAGCCGTGGCGCTGGATCGGCTGGAACTGGCGGAAATCCAGTATCGTCTGGCCGGGCGGCGGGCGATGGCGCGCGACGATGCCGGAGCGATCGGCGATGCGGGCTATGACCTGGCCGTGGTGCAACTGGATCAGGGACGTGCCGCCGACGCGCTGCGCACGCTGTCCGCCACGCGTGGTGCCATGGCGGTACGGGGCTGGGGCGGCCCGGATGCGGCGCTGGATCTGGTCCAGGCGACGGCGTT
>NZ_JABXXP010000668.1 GCF_013376155.1 Nguyenibacter vanlangensis | reverse complement strand
GGCGTTGGGGCAGGACGCGCCGTCGATCGGGGGAGGGCCGGCCGCGGCGGGGACGGCGGCCTGAGAGGATGGTCGCCCGGGAGAAAGAAGGGCCCGGGGGAATGGCTGGGGGGCGGCGATCCTCGGTTTCCTTGGGCGTGGGTTCGCATTACGGTGGCGGGGACGGGGCCGGGTGCGGAGCCCGCCGCGTTTCCCCCTGATTTTCTGGATCTTCGGTACCATGGACCTTATCGCCGCGCGTCTGAACAAGATCAGCCCCAGTCAGACGATCGCCATCTCGACCAAAGCGCGCGCCCTGAAGGCTGCCGGCAGGGACATCATCAGCCTGTCGGCCGGCGAGCCGGATTTCGACACCCCGCGCAACATCAAGGATGCGGCGATCCGCGCGATCGAGGGCGGAGAGACGAAATATACCGACGTGGCCGGGACGCCGGCGCTGCGCCAGGCGGTGGCGGAGCGGTTCCGCATCGATTCCGGGCTGGATTACACGTCCGACGAGATCATCGTGTCGTCCGGCGGCAAGCAGGTGATCTATAACGCCATGGTCGCCACCCTGAACCCGGGGGACGAGGCGATCATCCCGGCGCCGTGCTGGGTGTCCTATCCCGACATCGTGGCGCTGGCCGACGGCGTGCCGGTGATCGTGCCTTGTGCCGCGGAGAACGGGTTCAAGCTGCGGGCCGCGGACCTGGAGGCGGCGATCACGCCGCGGACCAAGTGGTTCTTCCTGAATTCGCCGTGCAATCCGACGGGGGCGGCCTATTCCGCCGAGGATCTGCGCCCGATCTGCGACGTGCTTCTGCGGCATCCGGATGTCTGGATCTTTACCGACGATATCTATGACAAGCTGGTCTATGACGGGTTCGTGCCCGCCACGATCGTGCAGGTCGAGCCGAAGCTGCGCGACCGGACGGTGACGATGAATGGCGTGTCCAAGGCCTATGCCATGACCGGCTGGCGCATCGGCTTTGCCGGCGCGCCAGCGGTGCTGACCAAGGCGATGAACAAGCTGCAGAGCCAGTCGACCTCGGGCAGTTCGTCGATCAGCCAGGCGGCGGCGCTGGAGGCGCTGTCGGGGCCGCAGGATTTCATCGCCGACATGGTGCAAGCCTATGTCGCGCGGCGCGACCTCGTGGTGGGGATGCTGAACCAGGCCAGGGGCCTGACATGCCACCGGCCGGAAGGCGCGTTCTATGTCTTTCCGTCGATGGAGGGCTGCCTGGGCAAGGTGAGCGCCGGGGGGACGGAGATCGTGGATGACGAAGCCTTCGTCACCGCGCTGCTGGAAGAGGAGGGGGTTGCGGCGGTGCATGGCGCGGCGTTCATGTTCGCCGGGCATTTCCGCGTGTCCTATGCCACCGATACCGAGAGCCTGCGCGAGGCCTGCATGCGCATCCAGCGCTTCTGCGCCGGGCTGCGCTGACGGGGGGCGGAGGCGAGCATGACCGATGCAGGGGGCCCGGGGTTTGCCGGGCGGATGGCGCGGCTGGAGGCGCCGGCCACCATCGCGATGT
>NZ_JABXXP010000667.1 GCF_013376155.1 Nguyenibacter vanlangensis | reverse complement strand
CGGCCGGAGCCGGAGCTGGGGCCGGAGCTGGGGCCGGCCCCGACCTGGGGGCCGATCCAGGGGCATGCGCGGTGGGAGTTGATTTTTGCGAAGGCATCCTCAATTATCCGTTTTGCGAGGATTTCCTCGCCTATCATATTCCGATCAACCTGCCATGGACATACGCCAATGACCGTACTCGATCCGCGTCATACCGCCCTTGTTCTGATCGATCTACAGAACGGCATCGTCGGCATGGAGCTGGCCCCGCGCACCGGGCCGGCGGTGCTGGAGACCGGACGGCGCCTGGCCGAAACATTCCGCGCCGCCGGGGCGCCGGTGGTTCTGGTCCGTGTTTCGTTTTCCGCCGATGGGGGCGACCTGCCGCCGACCAACGTGGACGCGCCGCCCCGGATACCGCCGGGGGGCTTTCCGCCGGGATGGGACCAACTGGCCGAAGGGCTGGAGCAGCCGGGGGACATCGTCGTCACCAAACGCCAATGGGGCGCGTTCCACGGCACCGAGCTGGACCTGCAATTGCGCCGGCGCGGCGTCAGGACCATCGTTCTGGCCGGGATCTCGACCAATATCGGGGTCGAATCCACGCTGCGCCATGCCTGGGAACTGGGGTACGACGTCGTCGTGGCGCAAGACGGGTGCAGTGCCGGGGCCGCCGAGCAGCACGATTTCGCGCTGCGCCACATCTTTCCGCGCCTGTCGCGCGTGACCGATGCCGCGTCCATTACGCTGGCCCCCGTCTGACCCCAGTTTCCCGACCCTGGTTTCCCGATCCTGCTTTTCCGATCCTGCCCTGGGCTGTCCGCCATGACGCATCGTCCGCCGTTCTTCCCTGGTTCATACGCCGCTCGGCCGGCATGGATGCAGTGGACAATGCTGGGCGTGCTGACGGTGGCGGTGGTTTGTCCGCTGACGATGCTGCATCTGCCCGCGGCGCTGCTGATGGGAGCCATCGGCGCGGGGATCCTGCAGGCGCTGCTGGAGGGGTCGGTCCGCGTCGCCCCCCTGCCCTTCGCCCTGGCCCAGGGGATCGTGGGCTGCATGATCGGGCGCGGCCTGCGGCCGTCGATCCTGCATGAGGTGGCGCGGAACTGGCCGCTGTTCCTGGGCGGCGTCCTGTTCGCCATCGTGGCCGGCATCGTGCTGGGCTGGATGCTGATGCGCCTGCGGGTGCTGCCGGGCACGACCGCCCTGTGGGGGATCTCGCCCGGGGCGGCCACCGCTATGGTCCTGATGGCCGATGCGTTCGGCGCGGACAGCCGGCTGGTCGGCTTCATGCAATATATGCGCGTGCTGTGCGTCGCGCTGACGGCGTCGCTCGTGGCGCGATGGTGGGGGGTGGATATGGGGCACCGCCCGCCCGTGATCTGGTTTCCGCCGCTGCCGGTCCCGCAATTCGCCGTCACGCTGGGCCTGATCGGCGGCGGCGTGGTCCTGGCGCGCCGGCTGGCGGTGCCGGCCGGGGCGCTGCTGCTGCCGCTGGCCCTGGGGGTGGCGGCACAGGATGGCGGGGGGCT
>NZ_JABXXP010000666.1 GCF_013376155.1 Nguyenibacter vanlangensis | reverse complement strand
GCCGGGCCTTTCCGCGTGCGGCGCGCGCTGCTAGTGTTGCGCGCCGAACATCATGCGCGACCGTCGGACCGCATGCGAGGACCGCGATACACGATCCGCGTCACCCACCGCGCCGCAGACCCGATGGGGATCGCGCCGCGCCAGGACGGTGCCGGGCAAGGAGAGTCTCTACCTATGAAGCTGAAGGCTGACCGCGCGACATTGCTCAAGGCCCTGGCCCATATCCAGAGCGTCGCCGAGAAGCGGAACACGATTCCGATCCTGGCCAACGTCCTGATCAATGTTGCCGACGGTCGCCTGACCCTGACCGCCACCGACATGGAAATCGCGGTGGTCGAGGAAATCGGCGCCGAGACCACACGCAACGGCGCCGTCACCGCGCCGGCCGCGGTGTTGTACGAGATCGTGCGCAAGCTGCCCGACGGGGTCGCGATCGAACTGGACCATGCCGGCGGCGACGCGCCGCTGGCGCTGCGGGCCGGGCGCTACGCCACCAGCCTGAACGTGCTGGATGTCGACGATTTCCCCTCGATGATGGCGGGCGCCCTGCCGCATCGTTTCAACGTGCCGGCCGCCCTCCTGCGCGGGCTGATCGACCGGACCCGTTTCGCGATCTCGACCGAGGAAACGCGCTATTACCTGAACGGCATCTATCTGCACGTCGCCACCGGCGATGACGGCCCGATGCTGCGCGCCGTCGCGACCGACGGCCATCGCCTGGCCCGCGTCGAAACCGAGGTTCCGCCGGGCGCCGAGGACATCCCGGGCGTGATCGTGCCGCGCAAGACGGTGGCCGAACTGCGCAAGCTGCTGGACGAGGGCTCGGAAGACGTGGCGATCGGCCTGTCCGATACCCGCATCCAGTTTACGGTCGGCACCGTCACCCTGACGTCGAAGCTGATCGACGGGACCTTTCCCGAATATGACCGGGTCATTCCCCGCGGCAACGACAAGATCCTGCGCGTCGGCAAGCGCGACTTCTCCGATGCCGTCGCCCGCGTCGCCGCGATCAGCCAGGAACGCTCGCGTCCCGTCAAATTGTCGCTGGGCCATAACCTGCTGACCCTGTCGGCGGTCAGTCCCGACCAGGGCACCGCGAAGGAAGAACTGGACGACAACAGCGTCACCTATGACGCGGCCCCCCTCGAAATCGGCTTCCAGGCCCGGTACCTGAACGACATCACCGACCAGATCGACCGCGATGTCGAATTCGCCTTCTCGGACAGTTCCGCTCCCACGATCGTGCGGGACGTCGGCAGCCCCTCGGCGCTGTACGTCCTGATGCCGATGCGGGTCTGACCGGGGGCGTTCCCTGCCGCGCCATGGCCCGTCTGGACCGGCTGGCCCTGACCGATTTCAGGAATTACCGGCATCTCGCCTGGCGGCCGGACTCGCCCGTCACGGTCGTGGCGGGCGAGAATGGCAGCGGCAAGACCAACCTGCTCGAAGCCCTGTCGCTCCTGGTCCCGGGGCGCGGGCTGCGCGGGGCGCGCGGGTCCGAGCTGGCGCGTCACGG
>NZ_JABXXP010000665.1 GCF_013376155.1 Nguyenibacter vanlangensis | reverse complement strand
AGGATGGCCCCGTCCTGCCCCAGGCTGACGGCGACCATGCGGGCCGCGCCCCGGCGCATCAGCTCCGCGATCTCCATCGCCACCCCGTTGGCGTCCCTGACCGGATGGCCCACCAGCGATTCCAGCTCGCCATGGCTCAGCTTCAGCAGCGCGACGTCGGGGCCGATCGCCGCGTGCAGGGCCGGGCCCGAGGTGTCGATGGCGAATTGCCGTCCATGCGCCGCGGCGATGCGGCCGACACGCGCATAGAAATCATCGGGCACGCCGCGCGGCAGGCTGCCGCTGGCCACGATCCAGCCGGCATCGATCCCGTGCAGCAGGTCCAGGCTGTTGCGCCATTCCGCCTCCGCGATCAGCGGCCCTTCGGACACGAAGCGATATTCCAGCCGGGTCGCGCGCTCCTGCACGTTCAGGCAGATCCGGGTGCGGCCGCCGATCGGCAACCCCCGCCAGGGCACCTCCGCCTGGTCGAGCAGCTCCTCGACCAGCCGGCCGGTGACGCCGCCGGTCATGATCACGGCCAGGGCCTCGCCGCCCAGTTCGTGGACGACGCGCGCGACATTGATGCCGCCTCCGCCGGGGTCCAGCCGCTCGTCCGTGGTGCGGATCTTGTGCGTGGGGCGGATTTCGGCGGCGACGCAGGCCACGTCCACGGCAGGATTCAGCGTCAATGTCGCGATGACCTGGGTTGCGATGACCTGGGTCGCGATGATCTGGGACATATCCGGCATCCATCGGTCAGGATCTGCTCTACGCCGCGCGGCTCTCGTTCTCCTCCGCCTGGCGGACGATCTCCATGGTGCGCAGCAGGCTCGACGGATTGACGCTCAGCGAGTCGATGCCGATCGCCACCAGATAGCGCGCGATCTCGGGATAATTGGCCGGCGCCTCGCCGCAGATTCCGATCTTGCGGCCATTGCGCCGGGCGCCGGTCACGGCCAGGCGCAGCATTTCCAGCATGCCGGGGTCGCGTTCGTCGAAATCGAACGCGACCAGGTCGGAATCCCGGTCCACCCCCAGCGTCAATTGCGTCAGATCGTTCGACCCGATCGAAAATCCGTCGAATTCGGCGGCAAAGGAATCGATCTGGATGACGTTGTTGGGGATCTCGCACATCATGTAGATCTCCAGCCCGTCCCTGCCGCGCGTCAGCCCGTGTTCGCGCATCGCCGCCAGCACGCGCTCGGCTTCCTCGACCCGCCGGCAGAACGGCACCATGACGATCAGGTTGGTCAGGCCCATCGCGCCGCGCACCCGCGCCAGGGCCGCGCATTCCAGGGCGAACCCGTCGGCATAGGCCGGATGGGCATAGCGTGCCGCGCCGCGAAACCCGATCATCGGATTGGCCTCCGTGGGCTCGAACACCTGCCCGCCGATCAGCGCCGCATATTCGTTGGTCTTGAAATCCGACAGCCGCACGATGACCGGCCGGGGGTAGAAGGCGGCGGCGATCGTGCCGACCCCCTCGGCCAGCGTCCGCACGAAATAGTCGCCCGGCGACGGGCTGGGGGCGGTGCG
>NZ_JABXXP010000664.1 GCF_013376155.1 Nguyenibacter vanlangensis | reverse complement strand
CGGTCCCTGCCGCGCCCAGTCCGCCAGCCGCGCGGCGATGCGCGCCACCAGGGCCCTGCCCTCCGGCGTCCGCTGGTCCTCCCAGGGGAAATAGGCATACCAGTCGCGCCACCCGGGCTCATCGCGGTCGATCCGCGTCAGCGCCAGGTAGGAAATCAGGATCGTCCGGTCGGCCGGGGCATCGACGCCTGGGGTATCAGCACCTGGGGCATCGGCACCTGGGGCATCGGCAAACGTGTATAATTGCTCGACATGGCCCAGCACATGGCCGGTCTGGCGCTCGACCCACAGACGCAGCCCGGTCTGCAACGAGCGGTGCCCCGCTTCCAGCGGTCCCGCCGGCAAATGCCGCCCCGCGCCCAGCGTCAGCACCATCGGCCGGTCATCGCTGACCGCGATCAGCACCGCGACCAATTCAGAAGCCATCGCGTTCGGTCATGCCGCCCCCCTGGTCGCTCCCCCCCTGTCGGCGCCCGTCGCCGTCCCCTATCATGCCGCCGCCAAGAGGCACTCCGTGGGGCAGTCTATGTCGAATGTGTCGGAATACGAATTCCTGGTCTTTCTCGTTCTGGCCATCTTCGTGCTCGAACTGCTTGCCCGCCGGGCCCGCCTGCCGCCGGCCGGCGCCTTCATCCTGGGCGGCATCGCCCTGGCCCTGGTGCCGGGCGTCCCGGCCCTGACCATCGATCCGGACCTGATCCTGCTGGTCTTCATGCCGCCGCTGCTGATGCACGGCGCCTATTTTACCGTCTGGCGCGAGTTCCGCGCCAACCTGACCGGCATCCTGCTGCTGGCCTTCGGCGCCGTGGCCTTCACCACCCTGCTGGTCGGGCTGGCGGCCCACTGGCTGGTGCCGGCCCTGCCGTGGGCGGTCTGCTTCACGCTGGGAGCCATCGTCTCGCCGCCCGACGCGGTGGCGGCCGGCGCGGTGCTGGAACGGCTGGCCCTGCCGGGGCGGATCAGCGCCCTGCTGCAGGGCGAAAGCCTGCTGAACGACGCCAGCGGCCTGGTCCTGTTCCGCCTGGCCCTGACCGCGGCGCTGACGGGCAGTTTCAGCGCGCCGGCCGCGTTCGGCGCGCTCTGCCTGCTGTCGGCGGGGGGCGTGGCGGTCGGCTTTGTGGTCGGCCATGCCGGCCTGCTGGTGCTGCGGCGGCTGCGCGACAGCGAATTGACCATCACCGCGACGCTGCTGCTGGCCGTCGCCTCGTATATCGTGGGGGACCGGCTGCATGTCTCGGGCGTGCTCTCGACCGTGACCGCCGGGCTGGTGCTTGGCTGGCACCAGCACGAAATCATCAGCGCCGCCACCCGCGTGCGGGCCCAGGCGTTCTGGAAGGTCATGGTCTTCCTGCTGGAATCCATCCTCTTCATCCTGATCGGCCTGTCGCTGCGCGGCGTGCTGGAACGGGTGGATACCCATCCCCAGGCCCTGCGCGCGCTGGCGGCGCCGGTCGCGGGCGTGGTCGGCGCGCTGATCGTCTCGCGCTTCCTGTGGATCTTCGGCACCGACCTGCTGCATC
>NZ_JABXXP010000663.1 GCF_013376155.1 Nguyenibacter vanlangensis | reverse complement strand
CGCAGCGCGCCGACCGTCGCGCGCTTGAACGCATCCGCCCGCTCGGCAGCCTCGGTCCTGGCGGTCCGGCCGGTGTCCTTCTTCTCGCGCATGCCCCCTTGCCGATCAGCGCGGACGCGCCGCCGCCCCCGTGGGGTCGACGTTGAAGCAACGCTGGTAATATTCCGCCACGGTCGGGCGCTCCGCCTCGTCGCACTTGTTCAGGAACGACACGCGGAAGGCGAATTCCAGATCTTTGAAGATCCTGAAATTCTCCGCCCAGCTTATGACGGTCCGCGGCGACATGACGGTCGAGATGTCCCCGGCGATGAATCCCGACCGCGTCAGGTCGGCCAGCGCGACCATGCTCTCGATCCGCTTGCGCGCCGGCCCGTCATGAGGGTCCACGCCCATCTTGGCCATCACGATGGCCGTTTCCTCGGCATGGGGCAGGTAATTCAGCGTGGTGACGATGTTCCAGCGGTCCATCTGTCCCTGGTTGATCTGCTGCGTGCCGTGATACAGTCCCGTGGTGTCGCCCAGCCCGACCGTGTTCGCCGTGGCGAACAGCCGGAAATACGGATGCGGCCGGATCACCCGGTTCTGGTCCAGCAAGGTCAGGTGGCCCTCGATCTCCAGCACGCGCTGGATGACGAACATCACGTCCGGACGGCCCGCGTCATATTCGTCGAACACCAGCGCGCAGGGATGCTGCAGCCCCCACGGCAGCAGCCCCTCGCGGAATTCCGTCACCTGCTTGCCGTCGCGCAGCACGATCGCATCCTTGCCGATCAGGTCGATGCGCGAGATATGGCTGTCCAGGTTGATGCGCACGCACGGCCAGTTCAGGCGCGACGCCACCTGCTCGATATGCGACGACTTGCCGGTCCCGTGATAGCCCTGGATCATCACCCGGCGGTTGAAGGCAAACCCCGCCAGGATGGCCAGCGTCGTATCGTGATCGAAGCGATAGGTCGGGTCGGCATCCGGCACATGGTCGGTACGCACCGAAAATGCCGGCACCTCCAGGTCGCTGTCGATGCCGAAGGTCTCGCGGGCGGACACGACGCGGTCGGGCGCGGACAGGACCGAGATCGGCGGCAGGTCGTCCCCGTTCTCGGCAACGGATCCGGCGGTCAGGGTGGCAAGGTCATTCATCGGTTCTATCCGTCGCGGCTGGCGGGGCGGGCGGCGCCTGGCGCAGGACCGTCCCGCATCTCATATATTTTCGGCGTTCCAGGCCACTATAGACCGGAACGCCCGCAAGGCCATGGGGTCAGGCCGTTCTTTCCAGGTCCGCCTCACGCGCCGCCGTCAGGTGCGCACGCACGGCGGTATAGGCCACGTTGATGCTCTTCAGCCGCTCCTCGGCCACGCGGTCGCCGCCATTCGTATCGGGATGGTGCCGCCGCGCCAGGTCCTTGTAGCGCATTTTCAACTCGTCCATCGACAGCGGCCATTCCAGCCCCAGCGTATCCAGCGGCTGGCGCAGCCCTTCCGGCACGTCCGGCCGGGCGGCGGCGGGGCGGCGCACGGGCCGC
>NZ_JABXXP010000662.1 GCF_013376155.1 Nguyenibacter vanlangensis | reverse complement strand
CGACCGACCTGTTCCTGCGGCTGATCGTGATGGCGGTGGGGCCGCTGCTGTTCTGCATCGTGGTGACGGGGATCGTCGGCGCGGGGTCGCTGCGGACCGTCGGCCGGCTGGGCGCCAAGGCGCTGATCTATTTCGAGGCGATGACCACCGCGGCGCTGTGCGCGGCCGTGGGGGTGGCGATGCTGGTCCGGCCCGGGGCGGGCCTGGCCTATGTGCCCAGCGGCGACGATGCGCGGATGATCGAATCCTATGCCCGCCACGGGCATATGCTGAACGAAGGCGGGATCACGGCCTTTCTGCTGTCGCTGGTGCCGCGCTCGCCGGTCGATGCGTTCGCCCAGGGCAACATATTGCAGATCCTGTTCTTCGCGATCCTGAGCGGGTGCTGCCTGAGCCAGATGGGCGCGGCCGGGGCGCCCATCATGCGGCTGGTCGATGCGCTGTCGGCCCTGTTTTCGCGCATCATGCGCATCGTCATCATGCTGGCGCCGCTGGGCGTGTTCGGGGCGATGGCGACGACGACGGCGCGGTACGGCATGAACGCCATCGCGCATCTGGCGGGATTCGTGGTGCTGTATTTCATCGCCATCGCGCTGTTCATCGTGGTCGGGCTGGGGACGTGCCTGAAATTGTCGGGCGTCAGCCCGGTGCGGTTCCTGAACCATTTCCGCGAGGAATTGGCGATCACCTTCACCACCACGGCGTCGGACGCGGTGCTGCCCAGCGTGATGGCCAAGCTGGAAGGGATGGGCGTGGACCGGCAGGTGGTCGGGCTGGTGGTGCCGGCGGGCTATTCCTTCAACCTGGATGCGCTGTCGATCTATCTGGGGCTGGCGGTGATGTTCCTGGCGCAGGCGACGGGGACGCACCTGACGGCGTGGCAGATCGCCGTGATGCTGGGTACCGCGCTGCTGACCTCGAAGGGTGCGCATGGCGTGCCGGGGATGGGCATCGTCGTGCTGGCCGCCACCCTGGCCGCGACCCCGGCGATTCCGGCGGCCAGCCTGGTGATGTTGCTGGCGGTGGACTGGTTCATCGGGATCGCCCGGGCGGTGGGGAACCTGGCGGGGAACTGCGTGGCGCCCGTCGTGATCGGCGCCTGGGAAGGGCGCCTGGACCGGCGGCGGATCGCGGCGGTGCTGGGCAAGGACGTGTTGAACGAGGAGGCACTGAACACGGACATGCTGGGCGGAGAATAGCCGGGCCGGTCGGAGCTTGACGTTCACACTGAAGAGACAGGCCGAACCGGGATATTGGATTTCGCCGTTCGTCCCCAGCATGCCGTCATGATGCGCTGAGCAGGACGTCGAACGGCAGCGTGTCCGCGAGTGGCGCGAGGCGATGAAGGGCCGCGTCGTCGAAGACCGCGCCGGGGCGCAGGAGCGAGCGCCAGGTGCGGGCCCCCGAGGTACGGGCCGCCTGGCCATCGGGAAGGCCCGACAGGTCCAGGGTGGTGCTGCGCCAGGTGCCGTCCGGGCAGGACAGGTCGTCCGGGCTGGGGGCGAGCGGCAGGACCAGGCG
>NZ_JABXXP010000661.1 GCF_013376155.1 Nguyenibacter vanlangensis | reverse complement strand
CTGGCTGGCCGATCGGCGAGGCACGGCGCCGCGCGCGGCCTGGTTCGTCAGCATCGGCACGATCGTCCTGCTGACCGCGCTGCTGGCCGTCGTCACCTGGAGCGGCCTGCGGACACAGGGTCCGTGGCTGCTGCATCTGTCCCTCCCCTGGGTGCCGGCGCTGGGCATCGCCCTGCGCTGCGACCTGGACGGGCTGGGGCTGACCCTGCTGTGGCTGACCGCGGTGCTGACCTATCCCTGCGTGGTGACGGCGGCGCGGGACGTCCGCGACAAGGCGGGACTGTTCCACCTGCTCCTGCTGCTCGCCATCGCCGGGGTGAACGGGGTCTTCATCGCCACCGACCTGTTCCTGTTCTTCTTCTTCTGGGAACTGATGCTGGTGCCGCTCTACATCCTGGTCACCCTCTGGGGGCACGAAGACCGGGCCCGCGCGGCGATCAAGTTCTTCCTGTTCACCCAGGGCAGCGGATTGCTGATGCTGCTGTCCATCCTCGGGCTGGTCATCGCCCATTTCCGGCAGAGCGGCGTCCTCACCTTCGATTATTTCGCGCTCGCGGGCACCGCGCTGCCGCCGCGGCTAGGCCTGCTGCTGGCGCTGGGCTTCTTCGCGGCGTTCGCGGTCAAGCTGCCGGTGGTGCCGCTGCATGTCTGGCTGCCCGACACCCATACCCAGGCCCCGACGGCCGGCAGCGTCCTGCTGGCGGGCGTGCTGCTCAAGACCGGCGGCTACGGCCTGATCCGCTTCGTGCTGCTGCTGTTCCCGGCCGCCTCGGCGCAACTGGCGCCCGTCGCCATGGCGCTCGGGGTCGCGGGCATCCTGTATGGTGCAGTGCTGGCGCTGGCCCAGGACGACATGAAACGGCTGATCGCCTATAGCAGCGTCAGCCACATGGGCTTCGTCCTGCTGGGCCTGTTCTCCGGCTCGGCATTGGGCCTGCAAGGCGCGGTGGTGCAGATGCTGGCCCACGGACTGAGCACCGGCGCCCTGTTCGCCATCGCCGGCGCGCTGCAGGACCGGCTCCATACGCGCGACCTGCGCAGCATGGGCGGGCTGTGGGCCGTCATCCCCCAGCTTTCGGCGATGGGGCTGGTCTTTACCGTCGCCTCCCTGGGCCTGCCGGGGCTGGGCAATTTCGTGGGCGAATTCCTGGTGCTGCTGGCGACCTGGCGGGTCAGCCCTCTCCTGGCCGGCCTGGCGGCGGCCGGACTGGTCCTTTCGGCACTCTACGGCCTGACGATGCTGGGGCGCGCCTTCATGGGGCCGCTGGCCACGCAGGAGGCCCGCCGGATCGACGATTTCGGGCCACGGGACATGGCGGTGCTCGGCGGGGCGGTCATCCTGCTGATCGCGCTGGGCCTGTATCCGCAACCCGTGGCCGATACCGCGCGCCCGGTCGCGCCGACGGCGCATGCGTCATGAGCCTCTTTCCCCCCATTCCCCTGCCGTTGCTGGTACTGGGGACCGGGATCCTGGTCATGCTGCCCTGCCTGGCGTGGCTGCGCGCCGGCAGTGCGATCGTCGCCGCGGTCAC
>NZ_JABXXP010000660.1 GCF_013376155.1 Nguyenibacter vanlangensis | reverse complement strand
CGAACCGACCCGTCGAGGCCGGTGCCCCGGGCCAGTACCCCCTGGCCGCGCCATCTTGACGCCTGCCCGCTTTGTGGGCTCTGTCGCTTCCTTGACGTGAGCCGTCCCGTTCGTACCCGCATGCCGGAGCCAGTTCAGCCATGCCCGTGACCCGCCGCACCCTGATCGCGACCGTGCCCCCTGCCCTTCTGCTGGGGGCGAGTTGGGGTAGCGGCGCCCGTGCCGCCGCGGACCCGCGCATGGCCGTCCGCGCGGCCGGCAACCCCAACGCGAAGGTGCATGTCGAAGAGTGGTTTTCGCTGACCTGCACCCATTGCGCCCGATTCGCGATGGAGGTGTTTCCGGAGGTCCGCAGCAAGCTGATCGATACCGGCAAGGTCTATTACGTCTTCCGCGACTTTCCGCTGGACCAGGTGGCGCTGGCGGCGGCGATGGTCGCGCGCAGCCTGCCGCCCGAGCGGTACGAGCCCTTCGTGCTGTCGCTGCTGTCCAGCCAGGATCGCTGGGCCTTCGCCCGCGACGTCAATCCGCAGGACGAATTGCAGAAGATGGCCGCGCTGGCCGGAATGCCCGCCGAGCTGTTCCGGAAGACGCTGGCCGACGACACGCTGCGCCAGGCGATCATGGACGAGGAAAACCGCGCGCAGGCCCAGTACAAGATCGAAGGCACGCCGACCTTCCGCTTCAACGACACGGTGCAGGTCGGGCAGGAAATGACGTACGACGAATTCGCGCAGAAGGTCGCGTCGCTCGCCTGATCCGGCTGCCGGCGCTATGACCATCCGATGACTGCCCGCTTCGTCCGCCTGCGTATCGCGGGATTCAAGAGCTTCGCCGACCCGGTCTCGGTCGATATCCTGCCCGGCCTGACCGGGATCGTCGGCCCGAACGGCTGCGGCAAGTCCAATGTCGTCGAGGCGCTGCGCTGGGCGATGGGCGAGAGTTCCGCCCGGTCGCTGCGCGGCGGCGAAATGGATGACCTGATCTTCGCCGGGACGGCCGCGCGGGCGGCGCGCAACCTGGCTGAAGTGACGCTGACGCTGGAAGGCACGACGGGCATCGCGCCGCCGCCGCTGCACGACCAGGACGAATTGCAGATCAGCCGCCGGGCCGAGCGCAGCGCCGGCAGCGATTACCGCGTCAACAGCAAGCCGATCCGCGCGCGCGACGTGCAGACCCTGTTCGCCGACCTGGCGTCCGGCGCGCGGTCGTCGGCCATGGTCAGCCAGGGGCGGGTTTCGGCGCTGGTCAATGCGCGGCCAGAGGAGCGGCGTTCGATCCTGGAGGAGGCGGCCGGCATTACCGGCCTGCATGCCCGCCGGCACGAGGCCGAACTGAAGCTGCGAGCCACGGAAGCCAACCTGGCGCGCGCCGAGGATCTGCGCGTGCAACTGGAAGGGCATCTGGACAATCTGCGCGGCCAGTCGCAGCAGGCCAGGCGCTATCGCGAATTGTCGTCGGGCCTGCGCGAGGCCGAGATCAGCCTGCTGGCCCTGCTGCATGCCCGGGCGCGCCTGGCGGTGGAACGCGCGGGCCAG
>NZ_JABXXP010000659.1 GCF_013376155.1 Nguyenibacter vanlangensis | reverse complement strand
GCCCGGCCCGCCGCATCGCGCAGCTCGGCAATGCCGTCGCCCCGCCATTGCAGGGTCCAGCCCTGCCCCCGGTCGTCGGTCAGCACCCCATAGGCGGCCAGGTCCTCCGGCACGGCGGCATAGCTGTGCACGCGCACCAGCCCCCGCACGCCATGCGGACGTCCCACCACACCCATCAGGATACGATCGCGATCCACCGGTTCAGCCTGCCCGTAATCCTATCCGCGCCGTCCGCAATCAGGCCGCGGCGGCAGCCGCGGCAGCGGCGGCACGTTCCTGCGCGCGCTTCTTCGGCGCCGATTTCTTGGGCTGCTCGTTATAGGCGGGCTTCGGCGCCAGGCCGGCATTGCCCAGGAAGCGGGCCACGCGGTCGGTCGGCAGCGCGCCCTGCGACAGCCAGTGCGCGATGCGCTCGTTCACCAGCCGCACGCGGTCGGCATGGTCGGACGGCAGCATCGGGTTGTAGGCGCCCACCTTCTCGATGAAGCGGCCATCGCGGGGCGAACGGCTGTCGGCCACCACGATGTGGTAGTACGGACGCTTCTTCGCACCGGCGCGGGCAAGGCGGATCTTCAGGCTCATTTGAAACACTACTCCGAAAGAAAACTCTGGATACGGACCAAGGCGAAACGGACTGGACGATCCCGTCAGCCGAACGGACGGCCGCCGGGCGGTTTCGCCCCCTTGGGCATGAGAGCGGACATCCCCTGGCGCATGAGTCCCTTCATGCCGAGCTTGTTGATCCGCTTCATCATCGTGGACATGTCGTCGAACTGCTTCAGCAGCCGGTTGACGTCCTGAACTGTGGTCCCCGACCCGGCGGCGATGCGCTTCTTGCGCGACGCCTTGATGATGGCGGGCGTCTTGCGCTCCGCCCTGGTCATGGACGAAATGATGGCCTGGTGGCGCTTCAGGACCGACGTATCCAGGTCCTTGTCACCCAGCGCCTGCTTGACCTTCCCCATGCCGGGCAGCATGTCCAGGATGCCGGACAGCGAGCCCATCTTGGAAATCTGGCGGATCTGCGCGGCATAATCGTCCAGGTCGAACTGACCGCGCATCATCTTGAGGGCGATCTTCTCGCTCTCTTCATGATCCAGCGTATCGGCGGCCTTCTCGACCAGGCCCGCGATGTCGCCCAGCCCCAGGATGCGGCCGGCCACGCGCTCGGGATGGAACTCCTCCAGCGCGTCCAGCTTCTCGCCCGAACCGGTCAGCTTGATCGGCGCGCCGGTAATCGCGCGCATCGACAGCGCGGCGCCCCCGCGGGCATCGCCGTCCATGCGGGTCATGACGACGCCGGTCACGCCCACCGCCTCGTTGAACGCCTTCGCGGTGTTCACCGCGTCCTGGCCGGTCATCGCATCGACGACCAGCAGGGTTTCGGCCGGCGACGTCTCGGCGCGGATCGCCCGCACCTCGTCCATCAGCGCCTCGTCGATCGCCCGGCCCCCGGCCGTGTCCAGGATGACGACGTCGAACCCCTCGCGCCGGCCGGTATCCATCGCACGGCGCGCGATCTCGACCGGGCTCTGGCCGG
>NZ_JABXXP010000658.1 GCF_013376155.1 Nguyenibacter vanlangensis | reverse complement strand
AGCGGCGCCAGGGCGTCGCTCACCAGCCGGACCAGGTCCTCGGCCGCGCGGGCCTGCATGCGCGCGGGGATTTCCTCGGAGAACAGTTCGAGCAGCAATTCGGGCATGATCTTATTCCTCGCCCGCCAGCCACGCTTCGCAGCAGCGCCGCGCCAGGGTGCGCACCCGGCCGATATAGGCGGCGCGCTCGCTGACGCTGATGACGCCGCGCGCGTCCAGCAGGTTGAACAAATGGCTGGCCTTGAGGCACTGGTCGTAGGCGGGCTGGGCGATGCCGTGCTCGACCAGGGCGATCGCCTCGCGCTCGGCGTCGATGAAATGGCGGTGGAGCATGTCGGTATCCGCCAGTTCGAAATTATGGCGCGAATAATCGCGCTCGGCCCGCAGGAACACGTCGCCGTAGGTCAGGCCCTGGCCGTTGAAATCCAGGTCGTAGACATTCTCGATGCCCTGGACGTACATCGCCAGCCGTTCCAGCCCGTAGGTCAGTTCGGTCGAGGGGACCACCGTGGGGATGCCGCCGACCTGCTGGAAATAGGTGAACTGGGTGACTTCCATCCCGTCGCACCAGACCTCCCACCCCAGGCCCCAGGCGCCGATGGTGGGGTTTTCCCAGTCGTCCTCGACGAAGCGGATGTCGTGCTCCAGCGGGTCGATCCCGATCGCGCGGTAGCTGTCGAGCAGCAGCTTCTGGCTGTCCTCGGGCGTGGGCTTCAGCAGGACCTGGTACTGATAGTAATGCTGCAGCCGGTTGGGGTTTTCGCCGTAGCGCCCGTCCGACGGGCGGCGGCAGGGCTGGACATAGGCGGCCTTCCACGGCCGGGTGCCCAGCGCGCGCAATGTGGTGTGCGGCGAGAGCGTGCCGGCCCCGACCTCGGTATCGTAGGGTTGCAGGATGGCGCAGCCCTGCTCGGACCAGAACTGGTGCAGCTTGAGGATCAGCGCCTGGAATGACAGCGGGCGCTTGGCGGACGGGGGGGCGGGCGGGCGGGGCGCGGAGGCCGGGACCATGGAAAGGATGCTCCGGTAGGCGATAAGACGGGGCGTGAAGACGGGACGTGCCGTCCGGCACGCGGAAGGGGCGCACCATACAGGCATGGGGCGCGGACCGGAAGGCGGGGTGGGCTTGCGGAAATCGCTGGTCCACGCCACATCTTGGGTCCGACCCTTCAGCGGAGACAGGACGGATACGATGAACAACGAGGAACGCGACCTTATCACGAAGTTCGTCGCCCGCGTCGGCGGCGCACCGCAGGGGGGATTCGGCAGCGTGCCTGCGACGACGCCCAACCTGCCCCCGATCGACCCCCAGGCCGACCAGTATATTGGCCAGATGTTCCAGCAATATCCCGAGGCGCGCTATCGCGTGACCCAGATGGCGGTGGTGCAGGAAGCCGCGCTGGTGGCGGCGCAGAACCGCATCCAGCAACTGCAATGGGAGCTTCAGCAGGCCCAGCAGGCGCTCCAGGCCCAGCAGGGCCAGCAGCGGCCGGCCGGTGGCGGCGGGCTGTTCGGTGGGCTGTTCGGCGGCGGGCAGCGCACC
>NZ_JABXXP010000657.1 GCF_013376155.1 Nguyenibacter vanlangensis | reverse complement strand
AGGGTTTCCGCTTCGCGCTGCTGCGCGACCTGCACCGGGGTGCTGCGGCGTGCGACGCGACCGACGACGCCGCCCTGCTCGAGGCCGCCGGCCACACCGTGGCGCTGGTGCCCGGCTCGGAAGACAATATCAAACTGACCTACAAGGAGGATCTCATGCGGCTGGAACGCCTGATCGGTCCGACATTGCTGCCGCGCACGGGCGTCGGCTACGACGTCCATGCCTTCGCCGAAAACCGCCCGCTGATCCTGTGCGGCATCCAGGTGCCGCACGATCGCGGCCTGGCCGGGCATTCCGACGCCGACGTGGGCATCCATGCGCTGTGCGACGCGATCTACGGCGCGCTGGCCGAGGGCGATATCGGCCGGCATTTCCCGCCCAGCCAGGAAGAATGGAAGGACGCCGACAGCGCCCGCTTCCTGGTCCATGCCGGACGGCGGATTCGCGAACGCGGCGGCATGCTGGTGAACGCCGACGTGACGCTGATCTGCGAACGGCCCAAGATCGGCCCGCACGCCCAGGCGATGCGCCAGCGCCTGGCCGACCTGCTGGAGGTCGAGATCGACCGGATCTCCGTCAAGGCCACGACATCCGAACGGCTGGGCTTCACCGGCCGCGAGGAAGGCATCGCCTGCACCGCCTGCGCCACCGTGCTGGTGCCCTGATCCGAATTACGGCGGGCCCGACAGGGGCCCGCCGAGGCGCCTCAGCCGCCGATCGCCATGATGACGACCACCACAGGCACGACCGCCAGCAGCACCCACGCCCCCATGGCGCAGGTCGCGACGATCTGGCCCAGGCGCTGCTTCGTCCGGCGCGACGCGGACAGGCTACCCTGCGCCTTGCCCGGGCGGAAATCCAGCTCGTGCGCGTTCAGGGCGGACAGTTCGGATAAGGGGCGCCAATCGATCGAAGCCATGCGACACTCCTGCCTTCACCGCTAAATGGTCTACCGCCCTTCTACCGCAAGCCCGTGTAACGGAGTGTTCGGCTTGGTATCAGAGCGCAAGGCGCCAAGTGCCGGCTTTTTATGGCAGATCAATGGCCGGCGGGACTGATTCGCCGCCCTTCGCGTCCACCAGTCGCAGGAACGACACGGCATCGGCGACGTCGCGTCCCAGGGCGGCCAGGCGCTCGGCCTGCTGGGCGTCATAGCCCCAGATCTCCATCTGGGTCCGCTCGTCCAGCGTGGCGCAGGACGTCGCCTGTTCGGCGCTCAGCCGCCCCTCGGCCAGCGCCAGCCCCAGCACCAGACTCCCCAGGGCGGGCACGGCAACGCCCAGTGCCGCCAACACCCCGTCGGACAGCGATTCCAGCAGCCCGCGCACGCGCGCCAACGCCTCCGGCGGCTGTTCGACCGGCATGACGCCATAGGTCACCGCCAGGGCGATGCCGTGACGCGCGCGCAGCCAATCCAGCCACGGATCCCATTCCTGCCGCTGGCGCTCGGCCAGCAGCGCGGGCGAATGCACGCGATAGCACAGCAGGTCCCCCGCCGCGTATCCCGCCAGGGCCGCCACGCTGGCCTGCCGGTCGGGCGCGATCC
>NZ_JABXXP010000656.1 GCF_013376155.1 Nguyenibacter vanlangensis | reverse complement strand
CGCCTGGGGGCGTGGGCGCACGCCACCCGTTTCGCGGCGACCGTTCCCTTCGACCTGGTGCCGCTCTCCTGGGTGTTCATGGGCGAGGTCTGCACCACGGCGCTGCTCATCACCGCGCTGCTCTATACCGGCGGCCATGCCGCGCTGCGCTGGGCGACGCCGCTGCTGGCCGGCCCGCTGTTCTTCGCGCTCAACCCGTTCGAGGCCTGGCTGTCGGGCGACAGCACCAACCTGGCGCGCAGCCTGGGGCCGGCGGTGTTTTCCGGCCAGTGGCAGGGTTTCTGGATCTATGGCGCCGCACCGTTCTGCGGCGTGGTGTCGACGGTGCTGATGGTGCGGCTGGGAACCTTCGGCGCCATGCATGTGCACGAGGCCCGGCTGGCGCATTTCGGCCATCACGGCCGGGTGCCCTTCCTGCTGCCCCCCATCCTGTTGCCCTGGCGGCGCCGCGGGTCATAGCGGCAGTTGCCGAAAGATCGGGCGCCGGAAGAGTCGGGATCAGCTCCTGCCGAACAAGGCGGTCAGGCTGGCCGAACCCAGGCTGTGGCTGTTGATCATGTATCCCACCATCGCCCCCGACGCGTCCGCTGGCACGCTCAACACCGCCGTGTCCAGCGCGTGGACCATGAAGATATAGCGGTGCGCCGGCCCCGGCGGCGGGGCGGCTCCGCCATAGGCATTGCCGCCGAAATCGGTGCGGGTCATGAACGCGCCGGGCGGCAGGTCGGCATCGCCCGATCCGGCGCCGGCCGGCAGGCTGGTGACCGAAGCGGGGATATTGACCATCACCCAGTGCCACCAGCCCGATCCGGTGGGGGCATCGGGGTCGTACATCGTCACGGCGAAGCTGCGCGTGCCCTCGGGCGCGCCGCTCCAGGCCAGGGGCGGCGAGATATTGCCGCCGCGATAGCCCATGCCGTCGAAGACCTGGGCCTCGGGCAGCCGGTCACCCTCGGCGAAGGCCCGGCTGGTCAGGGTGAATGTCATGGACGCCTCCTCGTCGTGCTTTCGGCTCCATCGGCCCCTATATGGGTGTTCGGGGCCCGATGGCACGACCCTACCAGTTCTTGCTGACCAGCCAGAATTCCTCGGATGTCAGGGTAACCACCCCGCCGCCGCCGGTGGCTTCGGCGGACTCGGCCGCCGCCGCGGCCAGGGCGGCCATACGCTCGATCATCAGCGTCTTGCGGACATGGGCCTCCGAGCTTTCGGGATTGGCCTCAAGGACGCTCAGCGCCACCTTGCAGGCCCGGGCGACGCGCGCGGCGTCCAGTGCGGCATAGGACATGGTCTCTTCCTGTCTGCTGAAATGGGGGCGGGCCCCCGATCGGGTTCCGCGCCATTCTGCCGGGTGGCGGCGGGACTGTCCAACCGGCGCGGGATTCCGTAAACGGGGCATCCGATGCATGACCTTGCCTCCGATTTCGATTTCATCCTGCCCGGCGCGCTGATCGCCGACCAGCCGGCGCGGCCGCGCGATTCCGCGCGCCTGCTGCACGTCCCCCAGGCCGGCCCCTTCCAGGACCTGGCGGTGCGCGACCTGCCC
>NZ_JABXXP010000655.1 GCF_013376155.1 Nguyenibacter vanlangensis | reverse complement strand
AGCCCGCCATGGCCACGGCCAGCAGCAGCACGGCCAGCATTGCCGGCCGCCCCGGTTCCTGCCGCAGCATGAAATAGCCCGCGATGCCCAGCCCCAGCCCCACCGGCAGCCAGAGCGCCAGCCGCGTCCGTTCGGCCAGAAGCTGGCGCGCGAGCCATGGCTTGGTGCAATCCTGCCTGCCGGTTGCGTCCGTCACCCCGCCCTTGCCCGCCCGCTGTTCCACCCGGACAGACTAGCCCCGGCAGGCGGGTTGCAGAAGATGCGCCCGTCGGGAGAAGCACCAGCCGGGCGCACCCCCTGTATGGCGGAGACATCCCATGGTATGGACCCGGCTCATGACCGTTCGTACGCGCTTCGCACCCAGCCCGACGGGATTGCTGCATATCGGCAACGCCCGCGCCGCCCTGTTCAACTTCCTTTATGCCCGTCACCATGGCGGCAAGTTCCTGCTGCGCATCGAGGATACGGACCGCGAACGTTCGACCCAGCAGGCGGTGGACGTGCTGTTCGACGGGCTGGCCTGGATGGGGCTTACCCCGGACGAGGCGCCGGTCTTCCAGTCCACGCGTCAGGCCCGCCATGCCGAGGTGGCGCATCACCTGCTGGCGCAGGGTTTGGCCTATCGCTGTTTCTGTACGCCCGAAGAACTGCAGCAGATGCGCGAGCAGGCCGCTGCCGAGGGCAAGCCGCCGCGCTATAACGGCTATTGGCGCGACCGCGACCCGGCCGAGGCGCCGCCGGGCGCACCCTTCACGGTGCGCATCCGCGCCCCGCGCGAGGGCGAGACGGTCATCCACGACCTGGTGCAGGGCGAGGTCCGCGTGGCGAATGCCGAACTGGACGACATGATCATCCTGCGCGGCGACGGTACCCCGGTCTATCAACTGGCGGTGGTAGTGGATGACCATGACATGGACATCACCCACGTCATCCGCGGCGACGACCACCTGACCAACAGTTTCCGCCAGGCGATGATCTATCGCGCCATGGGCTGGGAGCTGCCTGCCTTCGCGCATCTGCCGCTGATCCACGGGCCCGACGGCGCCAAGCTGTCCAAGCGGCACGGCGCGCAGTCGGTGGTGGAATTCCGCGACATGGGATACCTGCCCGAGGCGCTGAACAATTACCTGCTGCGCCTGGGCTGGGGCCACGGCGATGCCGAGATCCTGTCGCGCGAGGAGCAGATCCGCCTGTTCGACCTGGATGGCGTCGGGCGGTCGGCGTCGCGCATGGATTACGTCAAGCTGCAGCACCTGAACGGCGTCTGGCTGCGTCAGGCGGAGGATTCGCGGCTGACCGAGGAGGTGGCCGCCCGCCTGGCCGGCCGGCCGGGGGTGACGCTGGACGACACGGTGCGGGCGCGCATCCTGCAACTGATGCCGGGACTGAAGGAACGGGCGAGGACGCTGGTGGACCTGGCCGACAGCGCGGCCTTCCTGGGCCGGCACGTGCCGCTGGAGTGCGATGCCAAGGCCGAGAAGCTGCTGACGCCGGAGGCCAGGGAGATGCTGGGGCTGCTGGCCCGCGACCTGGCGGTGATCGAGCCGTTC
>NZ_JABXXP010000654.1 GCF_013376155.1 Nguyenibacter vanlangensis | reverse complement strand
GCAAGCCCGGCCTGATCGTCCCGGCCGCCGTGACCCTCGGCACGGCGGTGCCGATCCACATGGCGATCGGCGGAACGCTGGACCTGCTGCTCGGACGGCGCCATGGCCTCGACGCCGACATGGCGGACGCCGCCAAGGCCATCACCCGGGAAGTCCGGGCCAGCTACGTGGCCGAGGGCTGGAGCCTGCCCGCGTGAGGCTGCCGCGTTCCCTGCGGAGCCAGATGGCGCTCATCCTCGGATCGAGCGGCGTGGCGACGCTGGTGATGCAGCCATCTCAGCCTGCCCGCGCGCGTGTTGGCCGGACACGGGCCGACCTTCGACGTCCCGGTGCCTGGCTTCTGTCATCCATCGGTCCGCTCCTCTCCTTTCGGAAAGAACAAACCGCAGAGAGCTCAGGAAAGTGCAGGCGTATGCAAGAATATTCGCGGATGAAGAAGCATAGAGATTTATCGCACGATCACTTTTTCGTTCGTGCCGGTCTGCGTCCCTCCCACGGGTCGATGATCGGCACGTCGATCCCGCGCATATCGCTTCCATTGCGCGTCACCAGCGTCAACCCATGCACCAACGCCGTCGCGGCGATCAGGGTGTCGATCACCGGTCGGCTCCGGTCGGCGGACAGTTCACCCCACCGCCGTGACACCGCCGCGTCGATCGGCACGATGCGATCGGCGAAGGACTGCTCCATCCCATCCACCCAGGCCGCCAGCGACCGGGCAGCGTCAGGATCAGTGCGGCGCTTGATCGCGATGCCCTTGCGCAATTCGCCGATCGTCAGAACACTGATGAACAGGCTGTCCGCGTCCACCGCGTCGAGGAAAGCCATAACCTTCGGATCGGCCTGCTTCCGGCGCGTCTCGGACAGGACATTGGTGTCGAGCAGATAGCGCAGGCCACCGCTCAAATGACGATCTCGCGTCCCGTATCGCGTTCCCGAGGCACGTCGAAATCATCCATCTTCGGACCGCCGAGCAGCCACGCCTTGAAGTCCACGCGATGCGCCGTGAGAGCGCGGTAATCCTCGACGGACAGGATAACTGCCTTTTCCGCGCCATGGCGCGTGATCGTCTGCGGCCCTTCCCGGCGCGCCTGTTCGATGATCTCGCTCAGATGGGTCTTCGCTTCCTGAACCTGCCAAATCGCCATGTCACAGACTCCAACCAGAACGACCACAATATATCAGGGTCTAAGCATGCTTCGAAGTGAGTTCTGACCTCAAGTGCATTGGCCTCGAGTGAATTGGCCTCGGCCTCTCGCTCGTCGCCGATATCCTGCGCCGGCATGGCGGTACGCTGGATCTGCGCGACGCCCACCCAGCGGATTGCGGTCATCATCCATCTGCCAATGAAGGGACCCTCGGCGACGTCATGGCGATGACACCGCATCGAGGCGAAAGCGCAGAGAGCGCGGCCTCTCGCCCCCCATCGCCATGCCCCTTTTACCCCTCCGGCACCGCCGTCTCTCTCCCCGTCGGGACATCCCGCGCCCGCCCGCGCCGGACGATCCGCACCGCCGTCACCAGGCCCAGCGCCGGCGCGGCCGCGAAGAC
>NZ_JABXXP010000653.1 GCF_013376155.1 Nguyenibacter vanlangensis | reverse complement strand
AAGCCGCGCAGGGTCATGCGGCACAGGCTGTCCGCGCCCCCGACCACCACCGCGTCGCACAGCCCGGCCTCCAGCCAGTGCCGCGCATCCACGAAGGCGCGCGAGGACGATGCACAGGCGTTCGAAACGCTTAGCAGCGGGCCATCGAGCGCAAGCCGGCCGGCGACGAAGCGCGGCAGGGAGAACAGGTCGTGCGTGCGCGCCTGATCGAACGAAGGCGCCAGAGCGCGGGTCGCGGGGTCGGCCCGCGCGTAAGCGTCCTCCGCACTGAGGATACCTGAGGTAGAGGTGCCGAGTACGACGGCGATGCGTTCCGGACCATAGAAGGCGCGCGCCTGCGCCACGGCCTCGCCGAAACCGTCGGCCGTCAGGGCCATATCGGCGAGGCGGTTGTTGCGGCAGTCGAAACGCAGATCGGAACCGCCGATCCGGTGCGCCTGCACGCCGCGCACCGCGCCCGCGAAACCAACCGCGATCCCCGCGAAATCGCATGGTGCCAGTCCCGATCGCCGCGCGCGCAGGGCGTCGGCCGTCTCCGCCAAGCCGCGCCCAGCCGCGCTGACCACCGTACCCGACGTGATGAGCAGGGGCTTCATGATGCGTACGTGCGCTCCGTCTCGCGCCGTTGTCCCGCCAGCAGGAAACCGAAGATCATCGCCAGAATGACACCGGGCGCCACCGTCGTCCCGATATGCCGCAGAATGACCGTGTGACACAATCCAAGCAGACCGAAGGTGAGCACCGTCATTGCGTTGCAGGTCAGGAGCGTACGCATGGTGCGGGCGCGCTCGGCGTCGTCGAGCTGCGACCGCGCGAAAAACAGAGCGTAGTCCAACCCGACCCCCACGACGAATTGCAGCGCCACGCAATGCACCAGCGTCACCCGCACACCCGCGAGTGCGAAGAGCCCCAGCAGGGTAACGACCGCGCCCCCTACGGCGGCGATCACGCGCGCGACGCGCCGCCAGTCCCGCAGCCCGAGCGCGAGAACCACCACAGCCAGCACGCCGCCGAGCACCATGAGACGCAGCGTCCGGCCCATGTAGCGCGCGGCGAACCCGTCCATCTCGCGGTGCATATCGAGCAGCAGAACGCCATCCTGTCCGGCGAAGGCGCGCGATAAGGCCATCGGATCGCGCACGCCCTCGGGCAGGATCAGCCCCCACCAGCGCCCGTTGCGTTCAAACAGCAGCGGGCCCAATGCTGTGCCGAGCGGCGTGTTCACGAGGTCAGCGGGCATCAGCGGCGGCATCGCACGGGCAGCCGCGACGTCAGCCATGAACCCGTCCAGAGCAGCCTCGCGCAGCGGCTGGTCCGCGCGCGCGGTGGTCACCGCCGCCCGGAGCGCCGCCACGCCCGGCAATCTTTCCAGCCGCCGTTCCTGAAGAGCGCGGGACGGCAGTAGACGCGCGGCATCCTGGATCCCGGCGATCGCACCTTGGGCGCGCAACCGCGCAATCAGCGGCGCGAGGGCTTCCTCGCGTTGAAGCACAGCCTGCGCGTCGGCACCGGAGACCGCGAGCAGCAGCGACGGATCGGGCGCGCCGAGCT
>NZ_JABXXP010000652.1 GCF_013376155.1 Nguyenibacter vanlangensis | reverse complement strand
GCCCATCGCGCGGGCGGGACCGGGGTGGGCGGGTCGCGTAGCGCGCAGCCGGCCAGGACCGCGGCCAGAAGGCCGAGCCGGAAAGACGCATGAAGCAGGGGTGACAGGCGGAGGTTTGAAAGCACGGCGATCCTGCGTATCATCCCCCGACCATCCTGGCCATCGGCCACGAGAACAGGCGGAGCGAACATCATGCAGGTCCAGACCCAGTATCCGACGCCGACGCCCCACCTGGGGCATGTCGAAACCGTGATCGTGCAGTCCCGCGCCCCGGCCTGCGACGGGGGCGCGGGGGCGCTGGGCCATCCGCGCGTGTGGCTGCGCATCGCCGCCCACCAGACGTTCTGCCCCTATTGCTCGCGCCTGTTCGTGCTGAATCCCGACGCGGTGGACGAGGCCGCGCACTGATCGAACGACGATGTCCGACAACGCCCCGATTCACCTGATCCTGGTCGACGGATCGGGGTTCATCTTCCGCGCCTATCACGCCCTGCCGCCGATGACCGCGCCCGACGGCACGCCCGTCAACGCGGTGTTCGGCTTCACCAACATGCTGGCGCGCCTGCTGCGCGACCATGCGGGCACGCACCTGGCGGTGATCTTCGACGCGGGGCGGAAGACCTTCCGCAACGAAATCTACGACCAGTACAAGGCCCACCGCCCCGAACCGCCCGAGGATCTGCGTCCGCAATTCGGCCTGGTGCGCGCCGCGACGGCGGCATTCGGCGTGCCGGGGATCGAGGAACCGGGCTGGGAGGCCGACGACCTGATCGCCGCCTATGCCCGGCACGTGACCGAGGCCGGCGGACGCTGCACCATCGTGTCGTCCGACAAGGACCTGATGCAGCTCATCCGCCCCGGGGTGGAAATGATGGACCCGATCCGCCAGAAACCGATCGGGCTGAAGGAGGTCGAGGCCAAGTTCGGCGTGACCCCGGACAAGGTGATCGACGTGCAGGCTCTGATCGGCGATTCGGTCGACAACGTGCCGGGCGTGCCGGGGATCGGGCCCAAGACCGCCTCGGCGCTGATCGCGGAATATGGCTCGCTGGACGCGATCCTGGCGGGGGCGGCGGCGATGAAGCCGTCCAGGCGCCGCGACAACCTGATCGAATATGCCGACAAGGCCCGGCTGTCGCGCGACCTGGTGACCCTGCGCGCCGACGCGCCCTGCCCATTGCCGCTGGACGCGCTGATCTGCCGCGAACCGGACGAGGCGCTGCTGGGGGAATGGCTGCAAAGGATGGGGTTCCGCTCCATCCTGCACCGGATGGGGGTCAAGGACTCGGCGGCCGCGGTCGGCGTGGCGATACCGGCGCCCGCCCCCAGTCTAGTCTCTTCTCCGGCATCCTCTTCCGCTTCATCTCCTGTCTCTGCGGACGCGGCGCCCGACCAGGCGCCCTATGGACCGTACGAGACGGTGACCAGCGCCGAGGCGCTGGAACGCTGGCTGGCCGAGGCGCGCGCCGCCGGCTTCTGCGCGCTGGATACCGAAACCGACGGGCTGGACCCGCTGCGCGCCGGGCTGGTGGGGATTTCGCTGGCGGTGGCG
>NZ_JABXXP010000651.1 GCF_013376155.1 Nguyenibacter vanlangensis | reverse complement strand
GCCGGCGCGGGGAGGCGCGGACCAGATGCAGCACGGCCGGCGTGGCGAGCAGCAGGCCCAGCGCGTCGCAGAGCACCCATTGCACCCATTCATGGAGGGGAACCCCGGGGTCGTTCAGAAAGATCCGTTCGACCGCGACGCCCAGCGCGGCCTCGGCGGCGGCGGACAGCAGGGCGATGACGGTGAAGGCCGCGAAGCGGCGCGGGCGCATCAGATTGGTGACTGCGCCGCAGAAGCGCCGGGTGAACGGCGCGGCCAGCACAGCCTGCAGCACGTTGAGGATGCAGGCCAGCACGGATTCGGGCGGGGACAGGGCACTGAGCTGGTTGATGAGCAGGTTCGTGCACAGGCAGGCCGCGAGCACGCCCGCCGCGAGCGCCGGGCGCAGGGTGAGCAGGGCGACCAGCATGGCCGCATTCGCCGACCAGAACGAGGAGTAGCCGGAATCGTCCGACAGCAGGAAACGCGTGGCCAGCGCGCAGAGCCCGAAGAGTGCGACGAGCAGGGCGGCCGTATCGATGCCCCGCCTGACTTCAGCCGACCGGCACGGTCTCCACCCCAACCAGCGCCCTCCCCCCAGAATGTATCGACGTGCCCCCGCAGGGTCGATGGTGGTCCTTTCGACATGGTTGCCTTGAAACGGCCGCATAGACAAGGCATGACGCGCGTCGGCGCCCGCGCGTGGCGGGAGAGTATATCTTTGGTTTTTCCAAACAGTGCCGGCGCGGGAGGCCGTGGCGGGCGCTATCCGCTCTGCCTGAGGTCCAGGTGGCGGATGCCCTGGCGCGCGGCCTCGTCCCGCGCCGCGTCGTAGCCGGCATCGGCGTAGCGCATGACGCCGAGGCTGGTGTCGTTGGTGAGCGCCAGGCGCAGGCGTTCGTCCGCCTCGACCGAGCCGTCGGCGATGAGCGTGACGCCGGCGCTGGTCATGTAGCCGGCATAGCCGCCGCCGCCGGAATGGATCGCCACCAGGTCGGCCTGCGACGAGCAGGCGAGCATGGCGCAGAGCAGCGGCCAGTCGGCGATCGCGTCCGAGCCGTCCCGCATGTTTTCGGTCATGATGTTGGGGTGCGCCATGGCGCCCGCGTCCAGATGGTCGCGGGTGAAGGCCACGGGGCCGGACAGCGTGCCCTGGCGCACCATGCGGTTGACCGCGAGGCCGACCGTGGTGCGGGCCTGGTGGCCGAGCCAGGCGATGCGCGCGGGCAGGCCCTCGACCGGGATATGGTCGCGCGCCAGCGTGATCCAGTTGACCACCGAGGGATCGTCGGCGAAGGTTTCGAGCAGGTAATCGTCGATCCGGCGGATGTCGCCGGGATCGTTGGACAAGGCGATCCAGCGGAACGGCCCGATCGCCCGGGCGAACAGGGGGCGCAGATAGGCCTCGGTGAAGATCGGGATGTCGAAGGCGTCCCCGATCCCGGCCTTTTGCGCCTGGGTGCGGATCAGGTTGCCGTTGTCGAACACGACGGCGCCCGCGGCGCGGAAATCGAGCATGGCGCGGACGTGCCGGGCGATCGAGGCCAGCGACAGGGCCGCCAGGCGGTCGGGGT